>VAZZ01000294.1 GCA_005884715.1 Alphaproteobacteria bacterium
CCATAGGCGATACGGCCTTTCGCCGTCGCGACCTCAACAAGAGGTTCGAGCCACAGAAGCCCACGTGAACCGTTGCGGATGATCTCGAGCTTTAGATTGCGCCTGTCGGCTTCTGCCTTGATAGCGGAGGCAACCTTGTCGGCGCCCATCGACAGAGCAGCGGCATCGTTGGGAACGAACACCCGGGTCATTGGGCGGCCTCGTTCAATGTCTCGGCCAAGATTGCATCGAAGCGGTTGGCATCGACACGGCCATGCAATTGACCATCGACCATCATCGCCGGCGACAGAGCGCAATTGCCGAGACAATAGACGGCTTCGAGCGTCACGCTTCCATCGGCGGTGGTCTCGCCGAAGCCGGTCCTGAGGCTCGCCTTGGCGTGGTTGCACAAAGCCTCGCCATTCATCGACTGGCAGGATTCGGCGCGGCAGATCTTCACCACATGGCGGCCGGCCGGTTCGCGGCGGAAATCATGATAGAAGGAGACGACGCCGTGGACTTCAGCGCGGGACAGATTGACGGCTTTGGCGATAACGGGAATGACAGCTTCCGGCACACAGCCAAGCTCCTCCTGCACCTCATGCAGGATTTCGATCAGTTCGTCGGGGCGATTACCGTGGCGGCTACATACGTCACGGGCGCGTTCGCCGTCCGGTGACATTTCAGGCTTCGTCAGCATCAAGCCAAACCTTTCCGGTCGGAAGACCGGCGCCGGAGATAGATAATATAGTCATTTCATGCCGGAACAGCCAGCATGCAGCAAATCGGTAGTTCCGATGGGCTGATAGTTAGGCCTGATGACGAACCGGCGGGTTCCTCAAAGCGGCAGGGTCGAAGCCGAGCGCGACCTGCTGCAGTGCGGCAATGATGGGTGCCAGAGGCTCGCGGTCGACCACAAGGAGGCCCACCGCGTGTTCGACATCTGGATCGGTCAAAGGAACAGCGCAGATGCCGGTCGTCGGCCCCAGCGCGTCGAGGAAATATTCCGGCATGATGCTGGCGAGCCCGGTGAAGCGCACATTTGACCACAGATTAGCGATCGAATTGGTCTCGAGCCTGGGCTGCGGCTGGCAATTGGCGGCTTTGAAGGCGCGGTCGACGATGCGGCGGTTCTGCATATTGGGGGTCAACAGGCACAAAGGCTCCTGGGCCGCCTCGAACCAGGTGACTGCCTGGCGCCGCGCGAGCGGATGAGTGTCGGCAATGAAGAGACAATAGCGCTCGCGATAGAGCGATGACGCCAGAAGCCCGTCGATCGGCTCGTTGTCGAGATAGGCGATGCCGACATCGAGGGAGAAATCATTGAGGCCGCGCAGGATCTCGGCGGTCGAATGCGAATAGACGGTGAAATCGACGCCAGGATGCTGGGCCTGCATGGTCTGGGTCAAAAGCGGCGCCATGGGAAGCGCCGAGGGCACCGCGCCGATCACCAAGCGGCCGGTCAATTGCTCCTTGCGGCCCTTGATCGAGGCCAGTTCCTGCTGCATCGCCTGCCAGTTGTCGAGGATGATATGGGCCCATTTCAGCACTCTCTCGCCTTCCGGCGTCAGGCCGTGGAAACGCTGGCCGCGCTCGACGATCGGCACGCCAAGCTCCTGTTCAAGCTGGCGGATGCGCCCGGAAAGCGTCGGCTGGGAGATGTTGCAAGCCTGGGCGGCGCGGGTGAAGTGCTTCTCGCGGGCGAGGGCCGACAGATAG
>VAZZ01000299.1:0-337 GCA_005884715.1 Alphaproteobacteria bacterium
GCTTGGCGGATGCAATAAGAGTGAACGCCGTTTACTTGGCTTTCTTCGACGCGAGAACTCAACCAAGCAGATGAGTCGGCCCGCCAGGCGCTAGGGCTGCTGGCCCTGGGATCGGGCAACTCACTCAAGCCTTGGACGACGGCATCATTGTGCATTACCACCAGCGTCTCTTCGTTCCCGATCCTGGGGATCCTGGCCCGTAGGACCCTCGGCAAATTGAAGTGTTTGCTTTCCCAGTTGCCGGGAAGGTTTTGCCCGCCACGTTTGATGGAGCCGTCTTCCTCGATAAGTCCGGGACAGGCAATTCCCACCAAAGGCACAAGGTCGATTTGGTGCG
>VAZZ01000299.1:346-1960 GCA_005884715.1 Alphaproteobacteria bacterium
GGATCAATCGTTTCATCATTCGGATGAGGTGCTTGATTGCGGCGTTACGGCTCACTCTCTTTCCGCCATGGCGCCAGCGTTCGACTCTAACGGCGCGCGCATTCGCCAATTCGGGGCTGCGCGTTCCGAAAGGTAACAATACCGGCTCTGAAATTCGTGCCGCCGAGGTCGAGAGCTAGCATGCCGTCGCCCCGATGAGCCCCGCTTCATCGGGCTTGTGCGTGATCATGCCGAGGTCGATATCAATGCGCTCGGCACGCGGCAGCAGCTCAGCCCGCGCTAGGGCGAGCTGCCCCACGTGGCTCGCGCTAAGACCTCCCCCGATGACAATGCTTTGCGTCTTGTCCCATTCCTTCAGCGTAAGATAGCGACAGATAACCTTCTGCAAGGCGGCGGCAAAGTCCTCAATCGAGCTGGCCACGATGGCGGCCGCTCTGGCGTCACCGTCCGCAAGTAACTTTCCGAGCTTTTGCTTGCCGATCTTCTGGCTGGCTCTTTTGCCGAGTGGGTCTTTTGCATCTTTCTTTGAAATCTTCCGCCTTTTGTCGAGGATATCCCAGAAAGCACTTTTGCTCGCCTGGTCGCCGATGAATCCGTTCCCTGCCCACGCCGGTCGCAAAGCAGCCAATCAACTTTCGGGCGGTCCAGTCGCTCCGGTAAGCACACTCGTCGACGTGCAACAGGCGCTCCACTTGGCTCAACTGTTTCAACCTATATCGGCCTCGGCTCGTTCCGGAACGAACAGACCCCTTCAATAGTTTTGCAGCTACACAGCTTAAGGAGAAAATGATGGATTGGAACCGTGTTGAAGGAAACTGGAAACAGACCAAAGGCAAGGTGAAGGAGAAGTGGGGAAAGCTCACCGATGACGACCTTGACGTGATCAACGGCCGGAGAGATCAGCTCGAAGGCAAAATTCAGGAGCGGTACGGCATTGCCAGGGATCAGGTCCGCAAGGACATCGATGATTGGTACGCGGCACAGCGCTGGTAATCTTCCGAACCTTAAGCCCCGCGTTTACGACAGCGCGGGTTTTTTATGTCCAAAAGACTCAACAACTCGTGCGTTTCCCTGCCAGCTCACTGCGCCCTAACGCCCGTACCGACACCAGCCCCAAGCGTCTGCCGCCATTATTATAGCTCACCGCATAGCCCCGCCTTTTGACGATGGCTCCAGACATATCGATCAGCTCGCCCTTATCGAATAGGTATCCGCCAGCCAGCGGCCTTGAGCTAGTTGGGCTCGAGGATGGCCGCGCGCACTTAAGGATATACCAAACGACTCTAGGACGGCCGATCTTGTCCGGGGCTATCTGGGTAGCCAACGCCGCCAACCTAATCTAGCGTTTCTTGCGAAAGAGTTTTTGCGCGTATGGCTCTAAAGGGAAAAAGACATGGCGCGCCACAGGCTGCTTCTGGAACTCGAACCCTATGATCGGGAATCGGGAGCTCTGCGCATTGTCATCGAGACGCCAAAGGGCAGCCGCAATAAATTCAACTATGATCCCGACAGCGACACGTTCGAGTTGGCCAAGGTGCTGCCGGAAGGCATGAATTTCCCGTTCGACTTTGGGTTCGTGCCTTCAACGAGAGCCGCGGACGGCGATCCGCTCGA
>VAZZ01000300.1:0-3142 GCA_005884715.1 Alphaproteobacteria bacterium
CGATGGGCGCGATCGCCGGCCAAGTGATATCGCGGAAGATCTGGAAGCCATTGGCGCCATCGAGCCGTGCCGCCTCGACCTGGTCGCGCGGCTGGTTCTCGACCGCGGCAAGCAGCACAATGAACATGAAGGGCGTCCACTGCCAGGTGTCGCCGACCAGCACCATCAGCCGCGCCGACCAGGCTTCCGTCGCCCATGACCATTCAGTGATGCCGAAGGCGCGGACGAGTGGTGCGAAAGGTCCCTTCTGCATGTCGGCCAGCATGCGGAACGTATAGGCGATTCCGACGGGCGTCACCATCAGCGGGATGAAGAACAGCACACGAAAGAAATTGCGACCGCGGATCGGCTGGCCGCAGAGAAGGGCGAGAGCGAGCCCCAGCGCGAACTGCACCGCGACGCCGACCACTACATAAAGAAGCGTATTGACGATCGTGCCCGGCACCCCGCTTTGAGCCGTGGTGGCAATGGCGGTGAGCGCCAGGCCCATCGCCATGGCGGTGGCGAGAAGCCGGCCGAGCGTGCCGGCGACGCTCGGTCTTGCTTGGCGAAAATAGCGGGCAAGCAGGAACAGCAACAGGCCCGCTACCAGGAGCGCCAGCAACCACTGCAGCGCGCCGAAGGACCCGAAAGCGCCGAGCAGGTGATATTGCTGCGAGCCGGTCAGCAGTTTCTGGAAATTGGCGAGGCCGATGAATTTGAGGGTGAAGCCGCCGGGCGCGAGCGCGAAGCGCGACAGCGCCAGATAGGCCGAGATGATGAGCGGGAAGACCGCGAAAGCGAGGATCACGAGCACGGCCGGCAGCACCATGATCGGCCCGCAATTGCGGTCGAGCCATTCGGACCAGCCGCGCGTTCCGGAATTGTTGAGGGCGTGATCAGCAGCAGCGGTCATCAATCTCTCTTGCAATACCCTCATGCTGAGGTGGCCGCGAAGCGGCCCTCGAAGCATCCGCCAGGATAGATCGAGACTGGTGCAGCATACCCTTCGAGGCTCGCTGCGCTCGCACCTCAGGGTGAGGGAAAATCAGATCCACCTAAATTCCCCATGTTCCAGATGCATAGAGAGCCGGCGCGGGCTTCTGCCGCGCCGGGTCGCGTGACGGGACGTCCTACTTCGCGCCGATGGTCGCCTTGTAGAATTTGAGCTGCTCGTCCTTGCCGATCTCGTTGTTGAGCTCGCTCCAGCCGTCGGCGACCGCTTTCACCGTCGCCTCCTTGTCGATCTCGCCGGCGAGGAAGCGCGACACCGCCTCGTCGAGCACGACCTGCTGGTATTTCTGGTTCTGCGGGATGCGCAGATCGAGGATCATGTTCGGGCTGTTCAGGCTCGCATTGATGGCGCCGAGATAGACCTTGGCCTCATCCTCGCTCATGCCGGCCTTCTTCCACAGGTCGCTGTAGCTCAGTTGCGAAAGGCGGTAGGGATTGAAGCCGGTGCCGCCGATGGTGACATCGGCATTGGACTGCGCCGGCTGCGTCATATAGGAGAAATAGGCATAGGCCGCGTCCTTGACCTTGTCCTGGGCCTTGGCATTGATGCCCCCACCCCAGCCGCCGAAGGCCGCATAGGGCGCGTGATTGACGCCATCGATGGCATGCGGACAGGTCTCGGCCGAGCAGGCTTCGAGCTTGCCTGTATCCCAGTTCAGCACTTCCTTCGAGCCCGGCATGATCGCCGCACCCCATTTGCCCATCACCTTGGACTGCTTGGGATCTACCGAGATCGTGCCGACATCGCCCCAGTCGAGATTGAGGGCGCAGCGTCCCGAGGCGAAGAGCGGCCTCGTGTCGCTGACATCGAGATTGAGCTCCTCGGGCGGTCCGTATTTGGTCGACTCCTTCAGGAAGTCGAGCGCCTTGCGGAAAGCCTCATTGTCGACCAGCGGCGTCATGTCCTTGGTGTTGAAGAAGGTGCCCTGGCTGGTGCCCTTGGACTGCGTCATCGAGCCGACCACGTCCATGACGAACCAGTAGCTCTGCGCATTGCGCTTCTTGGCGATGCACGAGCCGNNTCATCCCAGGTCGTCGGCACTTTGAGGCCCGCCGCTTCCAGCACGTCCTTCCTGTAATACATCATGTGGAAGCCGCCATCGAGCGTGACCATATAGGCCTTGCCGTTATACTTCTCGGAGAAGTCACGGAAGAACGCGCCGACATCATCCTGCTTGATGTCCTTGTCGGCCTCGATCCGTGGCGTCACGTCCTCGAGATAGCCGCCCGCTATATAGTCGACCATCCATTGCGGCGCGAATACCGCAGCATCGACCGAATTGGTGCCGCTGGCCCAATCGGTGAGGATCTTCTGGTAGAGATCGGAGAACGGCACCGCGATGATATTGATCTTGGCGCCGGTCGCCGCCTCGAAGTCGGGGGCCCGGCGCTGCAGCGGCTCCTGGATGGCGCCGGTCTGGGTGAGGACATTGACAGTCACGCCGGCAAACGGCTTATCTTGCGCCACAGCCGTGGTCGCCGCCACGGCGCACAAGGCCGACATGCCGGCCAACAACATCCGAAGTTTCATCTGGGTTCCTCCCGCGTTGATCGAACTCATTCGTGGTAAACACGCCGTCTGAATTGCGCCAGGGTGTGCCCCGGTCACGTCGTACGGTCACTTCGTACAATATCGACATCGGCGGGTGAGTCCAGAGCCTTGGGTAGCGCCAATTCCATCGCAACGTCCGGTACTCTACAGTGGTGAAAAATCAGGCAGCTTCTTGGTCAGAGGACTTCGGATGAAAGAGATTGTGGTTGTCGGCGCCGGCAAGATCGGCTCCACCATTGCCCGTTTGCTGTCGGGCACCGGGGACTATCGCGTGCTCGTTGTCGATCGTTCGGCCGAACAGCTTGGCCTCATCGAACCCTCGAAGCGGGTGAAGACCGATCTCATGGAGATCACCGATGCTTCCCTCGCCGAGCGGCTCGAGGGCTCCTATGCCGTGCTCAGTGCCGCCCCCTTTCATCTCACGACGATGATTGCCGAGGCCGCTTCCTGCGCTGGCGTCCATTATCTCGATCTGACAGAGGATGTGCGCTCGACCAAGGAGATCAAGGCGATCGCCGCCAAAGCCAAGTCGGCCTTCCTGCCGCAATGCGGCCTGGCGCCGGGCTTCGTCTCGATCGTCGCCTATGATCTGGCAAG
>VAZZ01000300.1:3326-5673 GCA_005884715.1 Alphaproteobacteria bacterium
AATTACCGCACCATCCGCTATCCGGGCCATGTGGCGATCATGAAGGCCTTGCTGAATGATCTGGGCCTGCGGCATCGCCGCGATCTGCTCCGCGACATTTTGGAAAATGCGTTGCCGACGACGACCCAGGATGTCGTCATCATCTTCGTCACGGTGAGCGGCAGAAGGGAGGGCCACCTGATCCAGGAGACCTATGCCAACAAGATCTATTCGAGCCCGATCAAGGGCAAGATGCACAGCGCCATCCAGATGACGACGGCGGCGAGCATCTGCGCCGTGCTCGATCTCTTGGCGGAGGGAACACTGCCGCAAAAGGGCTTCATCCGCCAGGAAGACATCCGCTTGCCGGACTTCCTCGCCAACCGCTTCGGCAAGCTGTTCGCGAATTGATGCATTTCCTCTCCCCCTTAAGGGGCGAGGGTAAGGCTCACGCCGCGGCGGTCATCTCGACACGCATGATCCCTTGTTGACGGGACGGAAATGGATTCCTACCATTGCCTTAACAGCTATGGAACAAATCATGCCGGGAAAGTCCTCGGTCTCCCGCCGGGAGTTCGATATTGTCATCATCGGCGCGGGCGTCATCGGCTGCGCCATGGCGCGCCGTTTCACGCTGGAAGGGGCAAAAGTCATTCTCATCGAGCGGGCGGCCGATATTCTGGCCGGAGCATCGAAGGGCAACAGCGCCATCCTCCATACCGGTTTCGATGCCGAGCCCCAGAGCCTCGAGCTCAAATGCATGCAGGACGGCTATGAAGAATATCAGTCGATCCGCCAGCGCCTGGGCCTGCCTTTGCTCGAAACCGGCGCCATGGTTGTCGCCTGGTCTGAGGACGAGCTCGCCCGGCTCGAGCCCATCTTCGAAACGGCGAAGGCCAATGGCGTCGGCGATGTCGAATTGCTGCAGCCTGGCCGGATCTATGCGCGAGAGCCCCAGCTCGCTCGGGGCGCGCTCGGCGCCGTCCTGGTTCCCCGCGAGCATATCATCGACCCCTGGTCGGCCCCGCTCGCTTATCTTGGGCAGGCGGTTGACCATGGCGCCGAGATCCGGCGCAACACCGAGCTCAAGGCGGCGCAATTCCGCAACGGCGCCTGGCAGCTCGAAACCACCTCAGGGCCGCTTGCCGCCCATTGGCTCATCAATTGCGCCGGCCTCTTCGGCGACAAGGTAGAAGAGCTGGCGCTGGGTCAGTCGAGCTTCACCATCAAACCGCGCAAGGGGCAGTTCATCATCCTTGACAAGGCGGCCGCTGCTTCAATGCGCACCACGCTGCTGCCGGTTCCGAACGAGCGCACCAAAGGCATCGTTCTCTGCCGTACGATCTTCGGCAATGTGCTGGTCGGCCCGACCGCCGAGGAGACCGATGAGCGCGATATCGCTGCTGCAACAACTCGTCGCTCACGCGGCGAAACGCGTGCCGGCCTTTTGCGGAATGCCGGTCACCGCCGTCTATGCGGGCTTGCGCCCGGCCAGCGAGTTGAAGCAGTACCGCATCCACTGCCGCCCCGAGCATCATTATATCGCGGCGGGCGGGATCCGCTCGACCGGTCTCACCGCGGCACTCGGCATTGCCCGCCATGTCTTCGATCTCTACAGGGCGGCCGGCAACGGCGAGATCGTCTGCCATTGCGAGAGCGTCACGCGCCGCGAGATCGAGCGGGCGCTGCAGGGCGCGCTCGCGGCGAAGGACATTGGCGGCCTCAAGCGGCGCACCCGCGCCATGATGGGCCGCTGCCAGGGCTTCTATTGCTCGGCCGCCGTCGCTGCCATTGCCGATGAGCATCTGGCCGTTGCGCTCGCGACCGGGAGCACGCATGACGAGCGCTGACTATGATGTGGCCATCATTGGTGCGGGTCCCTCGGGGATTGCTGCGGCCCTGGCGCTCGCGCAGAGGGGCGTCGGCCGGGTGATCGTGCTCGAACGCGAGGCCGAGGCAGGCGGCATCCCGCGCCATTGCGGCCATAAGACTTTCGGCCTCAGCGAATTCGGCTGGCTGATGTCGGGGCCTTCCTATGCGCGCCGCCTGGCGGCGGAGGCGAATGCTTTGGGTATTGAGATCAGTACACGGACGAGCGTTCTCGCCTTGAAGGAAGGCGGCGAGCTCACGCTCACCGATCCCGATGCCGGCATCAAGGCGATCAGAGCGCGCCGCGTCCTCATCGCCACCGGGGTGCGCGAAACGCCGCGTTCGGCACGCCTCGTCGGAGGAGCGCGGCCGGTCGGTGTGCTCACCACCGGTGCCTTGCAGAATTTCATCTATGTAAAGAAGAGCAAACCCTTCCGCCGCCCGGTCGTCATCGGCACCGAGATCGTCTCCTTCTCGGCACTTTTGACCTGCCGCCATG
>VAZZ01000034.1 GCA_005884715.1 Alphaproteobacteria bacterium
AAGCCGGTGCGCGAATGCACATAGAAGATGTAGGTGCGCCCGTTCCTCGTGGCGCGGAACGAATAGACCGTGGCGCCGCAATTCTTGGGCCTAACCGGATAATAGCCCATTTCGAGCACCATGTGCCGCGCCGTATCGCAGGAGAGCTTCCAGTTGTCATGGCTGCGGTGCTCGTGAATGTGCAGCTTGATCGTCTTCGCTTCGGCGCCGGTGCTCGGCACGCCTAAGGCAAAAAGGCAAGCGATGATGGCGAGTATGGCGGCTATCTTCATGGTCAACTCCAAGGTTGGTAAGCCCTAAGATCGATTACGCTCGAGACATGAGCCCGAATTCCGCCCGCCGCGCAATTCATCAACCCAGTTAATGACTACCTTTTTGATAATAGTAGAAAATTTCAACTTACGCCCCTTCCCATGCGAGTTCCAGACGATCTGCCAACTGACGCGCCTTTACCCAGGACAGGAATGGCATTAGGCTTCATCGGGGATACCTTTTCATGCCAGCAATGGCGGCACACCAGGGGGAAACCAATGGCCAACGCCAACGCAGCGTCCTTGACCGTCGTGATGATCAAGCCTTCGCGATATGACGACGATGGCTATCCAATCACCTGGTACCGTTCGATCATTCCCTCGAACACGCTCGCCGCACTCTACGGCCTGGGCCGCGATTGCGCGCGGCGCAAGGTGCTTGGCGAGGATGTCGAAATCATCCTCGAACCCTACGATGAGACCAATCGGCGGGTAAGCCCGCGAAAGATCATTGCGGCGCTGAAGCGGCGCGGCGGCAAGGCGCTGATCTGCCTGGTGGGCGTGCAGTCGAACCAATTTCCGCGCGCCGTCGATCTGGCCCGGCCTTTCCTTGCTGCCGGACTTCCGGTCGGCCTCGGCGGCTTCCACATTTCCGGTTGCATTTCGATGCTGCCGGAACTGCCGCGCGAGATCGTGGCCGCCAAGGAGGCGGGCATTTCGCTGTTCGCCGGCGAGGCCGAGGACGGCCGCTTCGATGAAATTCTTTGCGATGCCTGGGCGGGCAAACTCAAGCCCGTCTACAACTATCTCGATCATCTGCCGGGCCTCGAGGGCCAGCCCTTTCCAACGCTTCCGGCTTCCGAATTGCGGCTCAGCCTCAACAGCCGGTCGAGCTTTGATCTTGGCCGCGGTTGCCCGTATCAGTGCTCGTTCTGCACCATCATCAATGTGCAGGGGCGCAAGAGCCGGTTCCGCACGCCCGACGATCTCGAGGCGATCGTGCGCGAGAATGCCGCGCAAGGCATCGATCGCTTCTTCATCACCGATGACAATCTGGCGCGTAACAAGAATTGGGAAGGTTTCTTCGACCGGCTGATCCTGCTCCGCCAGGAGCACGGGCTCAGGGTCAAGCTGATCATCCAGGTCGATACCCAGTGCCACCGTATTCCCAATTTCATCAGGAAAGCAGCTGAGGCCGGCGTGAAGCGCGCCTTCATCGGGCTCGAGAACATAAATCCCGATAATCTTATCGCCGCCAACAAGCGGCAGAACAAGATTACCGACTACCGCACCATGCTGCAGCGCTGGCGCGAGGCAGGTGTCTATACCTGGGCCGGCTACATTACGGGATTTCCCGCTGATTCAAAGAAGTCGATCCTCCGCGATGTCGAGATCATCAAGAAGGAATTGCCAGTGGATCTCCTGGAGCTGTTTTTCCTGACGCCGCTGCCCGGTTCCGAGGACCATCGCAATGCGCTTCGCCGCGGCGAGTGGATGGACGGCGATCTCAACAAATACAACCTGCACCACCGCGTCACCCATCACTCCAAGATGAGCGATAAGGAGTGGGAAGAGGCCTATGACGCGGCTTGGAAGAGCTACTATTCCAACGAACACATCGAGACCGTGGCGCGCCGCCATGCAGCACTCGAGGGCCGCAGCCCTAAAGCCGTCGTGAACTACATGATGGAATTCAAGGCGGTCTACGACATCGAGCGCATTCATCCGCTGGAAGGCGGCATCGTGCGCCTCAAATACCGCACTGACCGGCGGCCGGGCATGGGCTTCGAATGGCCGGGCGTATTCCACCTCAGAATGGCCGGCGAGTCAGTGTGGAAACTGTGGCGTTATGGGCGCCTGTTCCTCGACGGCTATCGCATCATCAAAAGGGTGAAAGCCGACCCGCAGCGCGCAGCCTATATGGATACGGCACTTACTCCGGCGGCGGAGGACGATTTCGAACATCTCACCTTGTTCACCGAAACCGCCGGCGCCGAAGCCGCGATTGCCCGCAAGAAGACGCAGGACAGGATCCGCGTCGAGTTTGGTTCGGCAGCGAAGCCCGCAGCATAGAGGCCTTTACTCCGGACTTGCATCATTCTCGCCTTTTCCCACAGGGCGACTGCTGTCCGAGAAGTGTTCACGATGTCTCCGAACGGTTGTCCATCATGTCTCCGGTCCAAACGGGCGGGAGCGCCGCTAAACAATGAACTAAACTTTTCTGTTCAGTAACTTACCGTATTGCAGCGAATTTTGCTTCGCAAATGCACTACAACCCGCTTGCATTGTTTAGTAATATGTAGTTTAGTAAACAAAATTACTAAACAAAGAAATTCGGCAATGGCCTTTAGGGTTCATGCCGAAGCGCATCGCGGAAGCCGCTTGGGCGTCCGGATGCGGGATGGAAACGGGAGGAGACCTCATGAAGACTATGCTGAAGACGGGAGCGGCGTTCGGTCTTGCCGCTTTTATTGCCGCTGTCGGCCAGACCAGGGCCGAAGCGTCGGAACTGACCTTATGCTGGGCGGCCTGGGATCCGGCCAACGCGCTTGTCGAACTGTCGAAGGACTTCGAGAAGCAGACCGGTATCACCATGAAATTTGAATTCGTGCCCTGGCCGAATTTCGCTGACCGCATGCTGAATGAGCTGAATTCGGGCGGCAAGCTGTGCGATCTCATGATCGGCGATTCGCAATGGATCGGCGGCTCCGCCGAGAACAAATATTATGTGAAGCTCAATGATTTCTTCGACAAGGAAGGAATCAAGATGTCGGACTTCGCCCCCGCCACCGTCTATGCCTATTCGACCTGGCCCAAGGGCACGCCCAATTATTGGGCGCTGCCGGCGATGGGCGATGCTAATGGCTGGTTCTATCGCAAGGACTGGTTCGCCAGGCCCGAGCTTCAGGCCGAGTTCAAGGCCAAATACAACCGTGACTTGGCACCCCCCAAGACCTGGGACGAACTCAAGCAGGTGGCGGAATTCTTCCAGGGCCGCGACATCGACGGCAAGAAGGTCTATGGCGCGGCGATCTTCACTGAACGTGGATCGGAAGGCATCACCATGGGAGCGACCTCGGCGCTCTATTCCTTTGGCTTCAAATATGAGACCGAACCCGGCTCCTATCGGATGGAAGGGGCGGTCAATTCGGATGATGCCGTAAAAGGCCTCGAATTCTACAAGTCGCTCTATAAATGTTGCACGCCGCCTGGTTACACCGACAGCTATATGACCGAAGGCCTTGACGCCTTCAAATCGGGCCAGGTCGCCATGATGATGAACTGGTTCGCCTTCATGCCGGGAATGTACAAGGACGAGAAGGTCGGCGGCGAGCATGTTGGCTTCTTCGTCAATCCGGCCGAGAAGGTCCCGGCCTCGACCTTGGGCGGCCAGGGCATGTCCGTCGTCGCCAATACCGGCAACATGGAAGGCGCGCTCGCTTACATCAAGTGGTTTGCGCAGCCCGAAGTGCAGAAGAAATGGTGGACGCTCGGCGGCTATTCCTGCCTCAATGCGGTGCTGAATGATCCCTCCTTCAAGAGCTCGCAGCCTTTCGCCGCCCAGTTCCTCGAAGCGATGGCGAATGTCCAGGACTTCTGGCAAGTGCCCTCCTATGCCTCGCTCCTCCAGGCCATGCAGAAGCGTCTGCATGACTATGTCGTCGCCGATAAGGGCACGGCCAAGGAAGCCCTCGACAAGCTGATCGTCGATTGGACCGAAGTCTTCAAGGAAGAAGGCAAGATCAGCAACTAGCATCCAGTACCCTCCCCCTTGCGGGGAGGGTCGGCCCGCCGGGCCGGGGTGGGTATGTGGGTTATTCCAATGGCCCGTCTTGAACTTACCCCCACCCCTAACCCCTCCCCGCAAGGGGGGAATAGAGGGGTGAGAGTCCGCGACTTGACATCACACTGCGCTCCCGCCTCCGTGTAAGGCGGGATGCGCTCCACGAGCACCCAGAAATGACCATGGTCACGACAGAAGAAGAAGCACAGGTGAGGGTCGCCGATCACGCGTCGCGGACGACTTCGCCGTCAGTGACAAGGCGGGTTCGCGGCCTTTCCGACAGGGCGATCGCTTGGGCTTTCATTGCGCCGACCATCCTGTTGCTGCTCGCCATCAACATCTTTCCCCTGATCTGGACGATATATCTCTCTTTCACCAACTATCAGGCGAACCGTCCCAATCGGCCGATCACTCATGTCGGCACCAAATGGTATCAGGAGATATTGAATTCGCCCGATGTCTGGGCGGCGATGCAGGCGACCGCGCATTTCGTCTTCTGGACGATCCTGTTGCAGACGCTCATCGGTTTCGGCCTTGCCTATCTGATCGACCGCAAATTCAGGGGCCATGCCTTCTGGACGACCATCATCCTCATTCCGATGATGCTGTCGCCGGCCGTGGTCGGTAATTTTTGGAAATTCCTCTATCAGCCGCAGATTGGGCTCTTCAATTATATCGTCTCTTTCTTCACCGGCATTCCACCGTCTTCCTTCGAGATGCTGGGCTCGGTCTCGCTCTCACCCTGGTCGATCATCATTGTCGACACCTGGATGTGGACGCCCTATGTGATGCTGATCTGCCTTGCCGGCCTGCGCTCCATTCCAGATTATATCTATGAGGCAGCCGAAGTCGACCGCGCCTCGCCATGGCGGCAATTCTGGTCGATCACGCTGCCCATGGCACTGCCCTTCATCATGCTGGCGGTGCTGTTCCGCCGCATCGAGAATTTCAAGATGTTCGACATGGTCAATCTCCTGACTGGCGGCGGTCCGGGATCGACGACGGAAGTCGCCTCGATCACCTTGAAGCGTGAGGCCTTCGAGAAATGGCGCACCGGGTATTCCTCCGCTTTCGCCATCATTCTCTTCGTCGCCGTCTTCGGCCTCGCCAATATTTATGTGAAGGCGTTGAACCGGGTGAAGCAGAGATGAGCCAGGTTCTCACCACCGCCCATTCGGTCGTCGCACCCTCGCCCCTGTCGAAGCGCATCGCCGGCACGATCGTCATCCTCTATGCCGTCATATCGATGATCCCGCTCGCCTGGATCCTGATGACCGGCTTCAAGACGCCGCCCGACTCGATCGCCTATCCGCCGAAATTGGTGTTCGATCCCTCGCTCGAGGGCTACTGCAATCTCATCACCACCCGCACGCGCCAGACCCAGGACTACATCCAGTCGTTGGGCGCTCCCAAGACGACCTGTGATGAGATCACCCGCAAGCGCGACATGGTTATTGCCGGCCCATCGAATTACCTGCCGCGCTTCTGGAATTCCCTCATCATCGCTTTCGGTTCCACCTTCTTCGCGGTCTCGCTCGGCGTGCTTTCGGCCTATGCCTTTTCGCGTTTCAAGATACCGCTGGCCGACGATCTCCTGTTCTTCATCTTGTCGACACGCATGATGCCGCCGATCGCCGTCGCCATCCCGATCTATCTTATGTATCGCGAACTCGGGCTCTCGGACACCAAACTTGGCATGATCCTGCTCTATACCGCCGTCAATGTGTCGCTCGCCGTCTGGCTGCTCAAGGGCTTCATCGACGAGATCCCCAAGGAGTATGAGGAAGCCGCGATGATCGACGGCTATACGCGATTGCATGCCTTCTTCAAGGTCGTACTGCCGCAGGCAGCGACCGGCATCGCCGCCACCGCCATCTTCTGCCTGATCTTCGCCTGGAACGAATATGCCTTCGCGGTGCTCCTGACCTCGGGCGAAGCGCAGACGGCGCCGCCCTTCATCCCGACCATCATTGGCGAAGGCGGCATGGACTGGCCGGCGGTCGGTGCCGGCACCACTTTGTTCCTCATTCCGCTTCTCGTCTTCACCGTATTGTTGCGCAAGCATCTCCTGCGCGGCATCACTTTCGGAGCAGTGCGCAAATGAACCACCTGATGAACCGGTTCCTTCGACTGCGCCGTGGCCCCTGGGAGAATCTGGCGACCATCGTCATAGCGCTGGGCGTGCTGATGCTGCTCCAGCCTCTGTCGCTTACGCTTTATACCTATTCCTTTGCGACGATGCTTCTGGGCACGTTCATGTTCGTCATCGTATCGAAATTCCCGGAGTGAGCGATGGCGGAAATCCGCGTTGAAAACCTCAACAAGGCATTCGGCTAGTTCATCGCCGTGCGAGGCGAGAGCTTCACCATCCCCGACGGCTCGTTCTTCTGCCTGCTCGGCCCCTCGGGCTGCGGCAAGACGACCACCTTGCGCATGATCGCAGGTCTTGAGCTTCCGACCTCGGGCCGCATCCTGCTCGGCGGCGAGGATGTCGCCTTCAAGCGGGCGTCGGAACGCGATATCGCTTTCGTGTTCCAGCTCTTCGCCCTCTATCCGCATATGAATGTGCGCCGCAATATCGGCTTCCCGCTGCTGTGCCAGGGCGTTCCTTCCTCTGAGATCAAAGCGCGCGTCGAGGAGACGGCAAAGCTGCTCCGCATCGATCATCTGCTCGACAAATCTGTCTCGGGGCTCGCCGGTGGTGATCGCCAGCGTGTGGCCTTGGGCCGCGCCATCGTGCGCCGCCCGCTCGCCTTCCTCATGGATGAACCGCTCGGCACGCTCGATACGGAATTCCGCGACCTGATGTGCGAGGAGTTGCGCCATCTCCATGATCGCATCAAGGCGACGACTGTCTATGTGACGCATGACCAGCTCGAAGCCATGTCGATGGCCGATAAGATCGCCATCATGAATAACGGCCGGGTCGAGCAACTGGGCTCGCCTCAGGAGATCTATGATCGCCCGGCCACTCTGTTCGTCGCCGATTTCATCGGCTCGCCTTCGATGAACCTGATTCCGGTGGCGGATCGCCTGGCCAGGGGCGCCAGCGCGCTCTCGGTCTCGGGCGCCAGCATCGTGATTCCGGAGGAGCGCGGCCCGAACATATCCGCTTCGATGATGCTTCGGGGTATCGCGGCGAGATCTTCGGCACCGAATATCTCGGCACCATGCAGATCGTGACGGTGAAGGTGCCGCAGGGCCGCGTGAAAGTGAAGATGCCGGCAAGTCTTCATGTGACTTCCGGCGAGCAGGTGGGCCTGGCTTTCCTCGACGACCGGCTGTCGCTGTTCGACAAGGGATCGGGACGTGTAATCAGATCGGCGCTTCACGATGCGCGACCGACGGGGGGAAAATGATGAAACCGGCTGGATCAATGCAAGGCTTTCCCCTCGCCCGTTGCGAAGCAATGGGAGAGGGTGCCCGAAGGGCGGGTGAGGGTTCTTGTCTCCGCAAGGAATACTCATTGAGATCAGAGCAGATTTCGCGAAAGAGCCCTCATCCGGCCTTCGGCCACCTAGATCACGATCAGGCCAGATCGTACCGATCTGGCCTGATAAACGTGATCGGAATCTTAGATTGGGCGCGCGATCGGACGGAAAACCGGCGACCACTTTTCCTGATCGCGCGCCGCCCACGCTCCGCGCGGGAGAAGGGGAACATATGGATGGCGGTGCGCTGTAGTGGAGGGGCGCATGGCTGATATTTCGCTGCGCAATGTCTCGAAGCGCTTCAAGTCGGTCGCCGCCGTCGACGGTCTGTCGCTCGAGATCGCTGACGGCGAATTCACTGTGCTTTTGGGGCCAACGGGTGCGGGCAAGACGACGACCTTGCGCATCGTCGCCGGTCTCGAACAGCCCGATCAGGGCGAGGTGTGGATCGATGGCCGAAATGCAAGGGGTCTCGAGCCTGCTTCGCGCGATGTCACTTTCGTGTTCCAGCAATATTCGCTCTATCCGCATCTAAGCGTGTTTGACAATCTGGCTTTTCCGTTGCGCAGTCCGGCCAGGCGCGTGGCTGAGCCCGAGATCAAAAGACGTGTCGAGGAGATCGCGTCGCTTCTGCGCATAGCCCACAAGCTCACCAACAAATCGACGCAGCTATCCGGCGGTGAGATGCAGCGCGTCGCCATCGGCCGCGCTCTGGTGCGGCGTCCCTCTGTCTATCTCATGGATGAACCGCTCTCTTCGCTCGATGCCAAATTGCGCGGTGATCTGAGGCTCGAGCTCAAGCGCATCCAGCAGGATCTGGGCGCCACCATTCTCTACGTCACTCATGATCAGATCGAGGCCATGACCATGGCCAACAGGATCGGGGTGATCGATAAGGGCAGGCTCATCCAGGTGGGTTCGCCGCGCCAGATCTATGAGGATCCGGATTCGGTCTATGTCGCTCAGCGCTTCGGCCAGCCGCAGATCAATCTCCTGCCGGCCGGTCTTCTGCCCAATGGCGCATTGCCGCGCGGTGCGGTTACGGTGGGCGCGCGCACCGAGCATCTGGAGCTCAGAAAGGATAAAGGCGGCCGGGCCCTCGTCGAATGGGTCGAGCATCTGGGCGATCAGAACCACTTGCATCTGCGGCTCGGCGAGCATGCGATCACCACCTTGACGCCGCCCGATACGCCATTCAAATCCGGGGATCAGGTCGCGGTCGGGCTTGCGAAGCCGCTTTATTTCGATGCCCAGGGCCAAAGACTAAGGAGTGCCTGAAACATGCCGGATCTCGGCAAATTGATGGATATCGTGGCAAGCCGCATCATTGCCCATGCGGAGGAACTGACGGCGCTCGATTCGGCCATTGGCGATGCCGATCACGGCCTCAACATGAAGCGCGGCTTCGATGCCGTTCTGGCCGACAGAGCGAATATCCTGGCGAAACCTCTACCCGAGGCACTCAAGGCCATCGGGATGACGCTGGTGATGAAAGTGGGCGGCGCATCGGGGCCACTTTACGGGACCCTGTTCATGGCTCTGGCCAAGGAATTGCCGGCCGAGCCCTCGCTCGCCAATCTGGCCCGCGCGCTCACCGCCGCGGTCGATGCGGTGAAGGCGCGCGGCAAGGCCGATTTCGACAACAAGACCATGCTCGATGTCCTGGGGCCGGTGGCCCGCCATCTGGGCAATGGAACGGCGACCTTTGACAGCGTACGTGAACTCGCCCATAGCCGGGCTGAAGCAACCGTGCCGATGAAGGCGATCAGGGGACGGGCATCCTTTCTGGGCGAGCGTTCCATTGGTCATATGGATCCGGGCGCCCGGTCGAGTGAATTGATGATCGCTGCAGTGTGCGATGGGTTGGAAGGTAAAGAATGAAGATGTATCTGATCTCGGCTCTGCCCTTCATTTCACTTCTCCTGCGCGCAGCGTGGGAGAAGGTGGCCGAAGGCCGGATGAGGGCTCTTTCTCGACGCGAGCGAGAATTTCAAAAGCATTTGCTTTGCAGACAAAGAGCCCTCACCCGCCCTTCGGGCACCCTCTCCCATTGCTTTGCAACGGGAGAGGGGGAAAATTGGAGACCGTCCGCGAAAGGGCGAAGGATGATTGCCACGGGGAGCATGACAAATGCAGGCTAACGACAAGGTCGGCATCGTCATCGTCTCTCATTCGTCCGATGTGGCGCGGGGCACGGCAGACATGGTCCGCCAGATGGTGGGAGGGGACGTGCCACTCGGCTTCTGCGGCGGCAATCCCGATGGCGGGCTCGGCACCGATGTGGCGAAGATCCTCAAAGCCATCGATGAGGCCTGGTCGGATAAGGGGGTCGCCATTTTAGTTGATCTCGGCGGGGCGGAAACCAATAGCGAGATGGCAGTCGAGATGCTGGCGCCTGAGCGGCAAGGCAAGGTGGTGATCTGCAACGCGCCGATCGTCGAGGGTGCGGTGATGGCGGCGACCGAAGCCTGGGGCGGAGCCTCCCTCGAGGATGTAAGGCGGACCGCCGAGGAGCTGTCGCCGCAATGAACAACTGGAAATCATCTTCGGTTGTGATCCGGCATGCGGTCGGCCTGCATGCCAGGCCTTCGGTTAAGCTCACCAAGCTCGCCAAGACTTTCGCCGGCGCCGTCCAGATCGCCGAATCTCCCGACGGCCCGTGGATCGATGCCAAGAGCATCGTCAAGGTCATGGCGATGAAGGCGAAGCAGGATTCAACTCTTTACCTGCGCGCCAGCGGCGGCGATGCCGCAACCGCGCTCGATGCGCTGGTGACACTGGTCGAGCGCAATTGCGACGAGGATCGAGCTCATGCGGCAAGCGGTTGAGCTGAAAGGCAAGCCGGCATCCGAGGGGATTTTCGCCGGCCCGATCGTCACCTTGGGCGCGGCCAAGACGGAGCGGCGTGCTTCAGGTGATCCAGATGCCGAGCGTCGTGCTTTTGACGGAGCGGTCCTGGCGGCGATCACCGGCTTGACGACACTGGTCGGGACGGCCGAAGGCGAGGGCGCCGAGATGCTCGGTTTTCAGATCGCCTTGCTCGAGGATGATGCGCTGCTCGAACCCGCCCGTGCTCTGATCGACCAGGGCCGGCCCGCCGATGATGCTTGGCGCAGGACGGTCGATGCCGAGATTTTGGGCTATGAGATGTCCGATGATGATTATTTCCGGGCGCGTGCCACCGATCTGAAAGACATGCGCGATCGCGTGCTGCGCCATCTGTCGGGCAAGGAGGCCCATCTGGCGCAAGCGGGCGCCATATTGATTGGCGATGACGTCCCGCCGTCGCTGTTCCTGGAGGCCGACTGGTCCAAGGGCGGCGCCATCGCGCTGACCGAGGGCAGCCCCTCGAGCCATGTGGCGATATTGGCGCGCGGGCGCGGAATACCGATGGTCGTTGGTCTGGGCGATATCGGTCTCAATGGCCATGTAGAAGCGGTGGTCGATGGCGGCTCGGGCCTTCTGGTGCTGAGCCCCGATGACCGCGCGAAGAAGCTCTGGTCGGACAAAGCCAGGGACTTTGCCCAGGCCCGCGAACATGAAGCCCTGTTTCTCGCCCGCCCGGCACGCTTGAAGGATGGAACGCCGGTCGAATTGCTGATCAATGTCGCAGGGCCTGAGGAACTCGACAGCCTCGATCCCGGTCATTGCGACGGCATCGGCCTTATGCGCTCGGAATTCCTGTTTCGCGACGGCAAGCCGCTGCCGGACGAGGACACGCAGTACAAGACCTATTGCCGCTTCCTCGAATGGGCCGGCAAGAAGCCCGTCACCATCCGCACTCTCGATATCGGCGGCGACAAGCCGATCAAGGGACTGACGCCCGAGGGCGAGCGCAATCCGTTTCTGGGCCTGCGTGGCGTGCGCCTGACGCTCGATCGTAGGGAAGTGTTCAAGACGCAGTTGCGCGCCCTTGCGCGCGCCGCGCTCGAGGCGACGGCAAGGCTTCTCGATGAAGTCATGGCCGATCTCAAGACGCAAGGCTTCGCGGCGCAGCGTCCGCCGCTCGGCATCATGGTGGAAGTGCCTGCCGTGGCGATCGCACCCGATCTTCTGGCCAAGGCTGAATTCTTCTCGATCGGATCCAATGACCTGACCCAATATGTCATGGCAGCGGCGCGTGACGAGGCATCGGTCGCAAGCCTCGGCGATCCTTCCCATCCGGCGGTCCTGCAGCTTATCGGCAATGTCGTGCGCTATGGCCGCGATCACGCGATACCGGTGAGCCTGTGCGGCGACATGGCGAGCGAGCCCAGGCATGTGCCGTCTCTCATTGCGGCAGGCCTTCGCACGCTGTCGGTCTCGCCTTCATCGATCGCACGGGTCAAGGCGGCCTTGGCGGATATCGGATAATGGCTGAGCCCCAGCTCCAGACGCCGACCGCGGTTGCAGCCTATAAGAAGCTCCTGAGCGATGTGATCGATCGCCGCCCCTCGGGCACGCGCCAGAGGCTTGCAGCGGCACTCGGCAAGAATCGCAGCTTCGTCTCGCAGATCACCAATCCCGCTTATGCCGTGCCGATACCAGCGGTCCATCTCGATATTATTTTCGAAGTCTGCCATTTCTCGCTCGAGGAGCGCCGCAATTTCATCACCCTCTATCTGGCGGCGCATCCGAACCGCCCGGCTCCCATCCATGCCGCGCACAAAGTGATCGCCCATACCGTCTATCTGCCCGATCTCGGCGATGACGACAGGAATGCCAGACTTCACACCCTGATCAGCGATTTCGTTCGTCAGGTCGCGAAGCTCATCGAAGACGAACCGCATAAGGGAAAACGACGATGAAGAAGTTCGTCAACGCCATCGAGAATATTCTCACCGAAAGCCTCGATGGCTTCGCCGCGGCCCATGCCGATCTTGTGAGCTTGGGCGATGAGCGCAAATTCATTCGCCGCAAGGCGCTCAAGGCCGGCAAGGTGGCGCTCATTTCAGGCGGCGGGTCCGGTCATGAACCCTTGCATTCAGGCTTTGTCGGCCATGGCATGCTCGATGCTGCCTGTCCTGGCCAGGTCTTCACTTCACCGACCCCCGACCAGATGATCGCCGCGGCGGAGGCGGTGAATCAGGGAGCCGGCATCCTCTTCATCGTCAAGAATTATGAGGGCGACCTCATGAATTTCGAGATGGCGAAGGAAATGGCGGGAATGAATATCGAGACCGTCATCACCGATGACGATGTGGCGGTCGAGAACTCGCTTTATACGACGGGCCGGCGCGGCGTTGCCGGCACGCTGGTGGTGGAGAAGATCGTCGGCGCCGCAGCCGAAGCGGGCGCCGATCTGAAGGGCCTCAAGGTGCTGGGCGACAAGGTCAACAAGCGCACCCGCTCGATGGGCGTGGCGCTGACCAGCTGCACGGTGCCTGCCGCCGGCAAGCCGACTTTCGCGCTTGGCGAGGATGAGATGGAGATGGGTGTCGGCATTCATGGCGAACCGGGACGGCGGCGCGTCAAATTGCTCACCGCCGATGCGATCGCCGCAGAAATGATGACGGCGATCATGGCCGAGCTCGAGCCCGCAAAGAAAGACGGCGTGCTGCTTATCGTCAATGGCTTCGGCGCAACACCTGCGATGGAGCTCTATCTCATGTATCACGCCGCCGCGGCCGACCTTGGCAAACGCGGCGTGAGGATCGCCCGCTCGCTGGTTGGTTCCTATGTGACATCGCTCGACATGGCGGGCTGCTCGTTCACCGTGACGGCGCTCGATGAGGAGATGACACGGCTATGGGACGCGCCGGTGCACACCCCCGGTTTGCGCTGGGGGATGTAGCGAGCTCCGCGGTCAATCTCAGTTTTCCGTCATCCCGGCGAAAGCCGGGATCCATTGCAGAATTGCAACCCGGAAGCGCTGTCCGCGTGGAGAGAATTTAATGGGCCCCGGCTTTCGCCGGGATGACGGAAAGAATAGATTTCTCCACCCGCTGCTCGATCGCGCCGAAGATCGAGCGGCCTTTGCGGTCGAGCATCTCGATGCGCACCTTATCGCCAAAGCGAAGAAATGATGTTGTCGCCTTGCCTGCCCGGATGGTCTCGATCATCCTTCATCGACTGGTCTGCCGGGATCGCCATCTGGACCTTTGTTCGACACCGTGCCTGAGCCGATGATGCTGCCGGCGGCAAGCGGCCGCGTCCTGGCGGCATGGGCGATGAGATCAGCGAAATCGAAGGTCATGTCGATGCCGGCATTGGCGCGCCCGAAGGGCTTGCCATTGAGATCGACATGGAGCGGCAGATGCAATCTCCCGCCATCCCAGGCCTCGCCGAGCTCATCGGGCGTCACCGCGACGGGCGAGAAGGCCGATGACGGTTTCGACTGGAAGAAGCCGAAGCCTTTGGCGAGTTCGGCCGGGATCAGCGCGCGAAGCGAGACGTCATTCACCAGCATGATGAGACGGATGAATTGGCGCGCGTCTTGCGCCGAGATCCCCATCGGCACATCGCCGGTCACCACCGCGACCTCAGCTTCCATGTCGATCCCCCAGGCTTCATCCGCCATGGCAATCGGATCGCGCGGGGCCAGGAAGGAATCCGATCCGCCCTGATACATCAGGGGATCGGTCCAGAAGCTTTCGGGCATTTCGGCGCCGCGGGCTTTGCGAACCAGTTCGACATGATTCACATAGGCCGAGCCATCGGCCCATTGATACGCGCGGGGAAGCGGCGAGGCGCATTCATGCTCATGGAAGCGGAACGACGGCACTGATCGGTGTTCAAGCCCGACCGCCAGATCAGTGAGCTTCGGCGCTGCGCGATCCCAGTCATCGAGCGCCTTCTGCAAGCTAGGCGCGATATTGAAGGCCTCCGTGGCAAGGGTGAGATCGCGCGATACCACGACGAGCTTGCCGTCGCGCGATCCATCCTTGATTGTCGCGAGCTTCATGGTTTGCCGGTGAATCTCTTGTCGAGCCCCGACCAACAGTCGATATAGTCGCTCTGCAGCGTCTCGACGCTTGCCGCATAGGAGGTGAGATGCTGCGGGTAGCGGGTCTCGAACATGAAGGCGAGCGTATTGGTGAGCTTGTGCGGTTTGAGCTCGACGGTGCTCGCTTTCTCGAAAGCGGTCGCGTCCGGGCCATGCGGCAGCATGCAATTATGCAGGCTGATGGCGCCCGGCACGAAGCCGTCCGGCTTCGCATCATATTGCCCGTAAATGAGCCCCATGAATTCCGACATGATGTTCATGTGATACCAGGGCGGCCGGAAGGAATGTTCGGCGACCGACCAGCGCTCCGGGAAGATGACGAAATCGACATTGGCAGTGCCCTCTTCGCCAGACGGCGCCGTCATCACGGTGAAGATCGAGGGATCGGGATGGTCGAACAGGATCGCGCCAACGGGCGAGAAGGTGCGCAAGTCATATTTGAACGGTGCGTAATTGCCGTGCCAGGCCACGACATCGAGTGGTGAATGATCAATCCGGGTCTCATAGAACTTGCCGCACCATTTGACTGTAAGGGTCGATTGCGTCTCCTTGTCCTCATAGGCGGCGTTGGGAGTCTTGAAGTCGCGCGGATTGGCGAGGCAATTGGCGCCAATCGGCCCGCGGTCAGGAAGAGTGAATTTGGCGCCGTAATTCTCGCACAGATAACCGCGCGCCGGGCCGTCGAGAAGCTCGGCCTTGAATTTCAAGCCGCGCGGGATCACGCAGATCTCGCCTGGCGAAACCTCGATTCGGCCGAGCTCGGTGAAGAAGCGGATGCTACCCGCCTGCGGCACGACCAGCATCTCGCCATCGGCATTGTAGAAATACTCATCGATCATCGACTGGTTGACGAGAAAGACCGATGCCGCCATGCCGGTCTGGGTGTTGACGTCGCCCGCCGTTGTCATGGTGCGGATACCGGAGATGAAGGTTGTTCCTTCATTCGGCATTGGCGGCGGCCCCCAGCGCAATTGCCCGATGGGGAGATCGTGGTCGTCGAGACAGGGCGCCGTCTTCCAGAAGGGAAAGCTCGTCTTGGCGAAATGGCCGGTGTGCCTGACCGAGGGCCGCATACGATAGAGCCAGGAGCGTTCATTGATGCCGCGCGGTGCGGTAAAGGGCGAGCCCGACAATTGCTCGGCATAGAGCCCGTAGGCGCAGCGTTGCGGCGAGTTCTGGCCGGAAGGCAGTGCTCCGGGCAGCGCTTCGGTTTCGAAATCATTGCCGAAGCCCGGCATGTAGCCTTGAAGGATCGCGCTTTGCATGGCCGCCTCCCGTAGGTAGTTTCACTTGAGACTATATAATAGTTGCAACTGAAACCGTTTCTTGTCAAGATGACATATGGCCGATTTTAAACTGACCCGCTTCCTGCCCTTCCGGCTGAACCGGCTGGCGGCGGAAATCTCTGAAGAATTGTCCACCCTCTATGCCGATCGCTTTCACATCGACATTCCGCAATGGCGCGTGCTTGCCACATTGTCTGCCGGGAACGGCTGGACCGCCAAGGCCATCGTCGCCTCGACCCGCACCCACAAATCGACGATCAGCCGCGCGGTCGAGGCGCTGGAACAGCGCGGCCTGATCGAAGCCGTGCAATCGTCTGAGGACAAGCGCGAATATCGTTTGGGGCTCACCGGCTCAGGCCGCCGGCTTTTCAGGGAGCTCGAGCCTTTGGTGCTCGATTACCAGAAAGGGCTGATGGACAAATTGGGTGAGACGAAGGCGCGGCGCCTGGAACAGGCGATCGCCGCCCTCGAGACGGCGTTGGATCTTGCAGGGGAGGAAACGGGATGAAGCTCTATGGCTATTTCCGCTCCTCCGCCGCCTACCGGGTCCGCATCGCGCTTCATCTGAAAGGCGTTGCGGTCGAACAGATCGGCATTCATCTGGTGAAGGATGGCGGCCAGCATCGGCAAGCTTCTTATCTCGCCAGGAATCCGCAAGGGTTGGTGCCGGCGCTCGAGCTCGATGACGGAACCATCCTCACGCAATCTCTGGCGATCATCGAATATCTGGATCAGGTGTTTCCGTCACCCAGCCTGATCGCCGCCGATCCGGTCAAGGCGGCGCAAGTGCGCGCTGTGGCGCTCGCCATCGCCTGCGACATCCATCCGCTCAACAATCTGCGCGTGCTCACTTACCTCAAAGGAACGCTCGGCCGCAGCCAGGAAGAAGCGGATGCATGGTATCGGCACTGGATCCTCGAAGGGCTTGGAGCGGTCGAGACGCTGATCGATGGTGAACGCTTCTGCTTCGGCAGAGAGCCTTCGATGGCGGATGCTTGCCTCATTCCGCAGGTGTTCAACGCGCGCCGCTACAAGATCGACATCGCGCATCTGAGGAAGATCGTGGCCGTCGACCGGCACTCCCGGCTTTCATCGCCGCGCATCCCGCGCAACAGCCGGATGCGGAGTAAGTCTCCCTCTCCCAGGGGGAGAGGGAAGCCATTGCGCAGCAATGGCAGGGTGAGGGGATAAGGTCTAACCGGATAGAGCTTATCCCCTCATCCTCCCACGCTGACGCGCGGGCCCCTCCTTCTCCCCTTGGGAGAAGGGAAACTACAGCACCAGCAATTGATCGTCGCGCAGGATTTCGAGCACGATCTCGGAGCGCACCCGGTCGACGGTCTGGTGCATCAGAAGCACGCCATTGACGAGATCGCGCAAGGCATCGAGATCGGCGACACAGACTTTCATGAGATAATCGAAGTCACCGGTCACCGCATGGGCCTCGAGAATACCGGGCGTCATGCGCACCAGGTCGCGGAAGCGCCGCGCATTGCCGTCCGAATGGCCTTTCAGCTTCACATGGACGAAGGCGGTGACGGCGAAACCCAGCGAACGGCCATCGAGATCGGCGCGGTAGCGGCGGATAACGCCCGACTGCTCCAGGGCCTGGCGCCGCCGCGCGACTTGCGATTCAGACAAGCCCACTTGCTCGGCCAGCGCGCCGCGGCTGACGGCGCTGTCGCGCTGGAGCGAATCCAGAATTTTTCGGTCAAATTTATCCATATTTCGCTTGTTTCCACGCATAACTTAAGCAATTCAGGACCCATTATGACCGAAAATGACGGCTTTGACGACCTATATACATTTATCATCGCTTCACCGGAGGATAAGCCATGGGTCCCTATCCGCACGACGCTCCGCCGCCTGTCATTGGTCCCGACAATCCGGCTGGAACCGATGGTTTCGAATTCGTCGAATTCGCCCATCCCGAGCCTGAAAAGCTCGATAAGCTCTTCCGCAAATTCGGCTTCACGCCCGTCGCCAAACACAAGACCAAGGACATCACGGTCTATCGCCAGGGCGATATCAATTACATCCTCAATGCCGAGCCAACCTCCTTCGGTATGAAATTCGTCGAGAGGCACGGGCCTTGTGCGCCCGCGATGGCTTGGCGCGTTGTCGATGCCGGTCATGCCTTCCGCCATGCTGTGGCGCTGGGTGCGCAACCCTATGACGGCGC
>VAZZ01000302.1 GCA_005884715.1 Alphaproteobacteria bacterium
CGGATCGGGCATCGTTACACCCAAGAGCGGCATTGCGCTGCAGAACCGCGGCGCCAATTTCGTCATTACTCCGGGCCATCCCAATTGCATCGGCCCCGGCAAAAGGCCGCTCCATACGATCATCCCGGCCATGGTCAGGCGCCGGGGCAGGATCGACATGTCCTTCGGCGTGATGGGCGGGGCATACCAGCCGATGGGTCATTTGGCCGTCATGCTCAACCATTATGTCTATGGGATGGACGTGCAGACGGCGTTGGATTTCCCGCGGCTCTTCCCGCAAGAGGGCAAAGTCGAGGTTGAAGCAGGCATCGATTCAGCACTGCGCCGCGCCCTCGCAGAGCGTGGGCACGACCTCGTTGATGCATCAGAACCGCTCGGCGGCGGCCAGGCCATACTCTTCGAACGCGCGCTCGATGTGCTCGCCGGCGGGTCGGACTTTCGCAAGGACGGCCTGGCGCTGGGCTACTGAAACAAGTGCGTTTTTTAGTTATTTACTAATTGAGCCTTAGGTTGGCTTGCGGGGCATGTCGCTGGCATTTTCTTCGCCGATCAGTATTGTTAAGCTAGGAGCGCTCGGAGGCCAATTGAGCGAATCACCATCGAGATCACCGGCACATGATCCGGCGAGACCCGGCGAGGAAAGAGACCTCGCCCAGGGCACGCCGGTCGAATCGCTGGCGCGCGTCATCAGCGCCGAGGAGCTCGAGCGGGTGCGCAAGGCCGTCTTGGCGGTCGGTGAAGCGGCCTATCATTGGGTGATCGAATCGGATGAGATCTTCTGGAGCGCCAATGCGCCGGAGATCCTGCATTGCGCTGCCGGGCGACTGACCACCGGGCGCGCCTATGCCGCCCTTCTCGATACCGATAATTTTACCACGCGCTATGACGCGGTGATGCGCAGCGTCTACAAAGACGAGGGCGAAGGCATTCCCTATCAGATCGAGTATCTATTCCGGCCCGGCGGCAAGGATGGCAAAACCGCCTACTGGCTCGAAGATACCGGGCGCTGGTATGCGGGCGCGGACGGGCGTCCGGCGGAAGCCTTCGGCATCGTCAGGCGCATCGATGACCGCCATTCGCGCGACCAGCAGCTGAATTTCCTCGGCAATTGCGATCCCCTGACCGGCATGATGAACAGAGGGCGCATGGCGGAGGCGCTCGAAGAGGCGATCATCGCCGCCGACCGCGAAGGGGTGTCACGCGCGTTCGTCATCGCCGGCATCAACAATCTCGCTGTCGTCAATGACGCCTATGGTTTCGAAGTGGCCGACGAGGTCATCATCGCGGTGGGCCGCAGGCTCAAGAATGTGGTGCGCGCCGGCGATCCGATCGCGCGCTATTCGGGCAGCAAATTCGCCATCATCCTCAACAACTGCAATGAGGAGGAATTGCGCCACGCCGCCGAACGCTTCCTCGAAGTGGCGCGCGAAAGCGTCATCGAGACGGAACATGGCCCGGTATGGGCCATGCTGTCGATCGGCGCGATCATCCTGCCGGGCCACGCGGCCGATGCCAACACGGCGATGGCGCGCACCGAGGAGGCGCTGACCGAAGCCAAGCGCGTGCCCTCCGACGGCTTCATCATCTACAAGCCCTCGCAGAGGCTCATTTCCGAACGCAGCATCAATGCCCGCTCGGCCCATGAGATCGTCGCCTGTCTCAAGGAAGACCGCTTCAAGATGGCCTTCCAGCCGATCGTCGATGCGACGAGCCTTGAGGTCGTGATGCATGAGGCGCTGTTGCGCATGGCCGATGAGCATGGCGACATGATCGCCGCCGCCCATCTGATCCCGATCGCCGAGAAGCTCGGCCTTGTCCGCCTGATCGACCGCACCGTGGCGCAGCTCACCGTATCGACTTTGCTCGCCTATCCGAAAGCCAATCTCACTTTCAATGTCTCGGGGATAACCGCGACCGATCCACGCTGGTTCGGACAACTGACCGAGATCCTGAAGACCCATCGCGAAGTGACGCCGAGACTCACCGTCGAGATCACCGAAACGGTGGCGCTCGGCGATCTCGACGAAACGGTGCGCTTCACCGGCGCCCTGCGCGATCTCGGCTGCCGGGTCGCCATCGATGATTTCGGCGCCGGCTACACATCGTTCCGCAATCTCAAGGCCCTCAATGTCGACATCCTCAAGCTCGACGGATCGTTCTGCGCCCACCTCACGGAGAATCCGGAGAACCAGTATTTCGTCCGTTCACTGATCGACATGGCGCGGAAATTCGAACTCAAGACCATCGCCGAATGGGTCGAGACGCCGGAGGATGCCGCGTTTCTGCGCCAATGGGGGGCGGATTATCTGCAGGGCAATCTGTTCGGCAAGGCCTCGCTCGATATCCCGTGGTCGGCGGAAGCTGCTGCAGCGCCCGAAAAGCCCGCGAGCCAGGAGGAGCCGGCGACATTCGCTGCCAAGGGCAAAGCGCAAGCGGATGGCGATGACGAAGAGCCCGACATCTCACGCCTTCGATTGGCGATCGACGCGCTCAACGCGCAATTCCGCAAAGGCCGGGGGTAGGACTTCCTCTGTCCGTCATTCCGGCGAAAGCCGGGACCTCCTGAATAAGTGCAATCTGGGCGGCACTGGTCGCGTGGGAAGAATTTAGTGGGTCCCGGCTTTCGCCGGGATGACGATGAGGAGGTTTATTTCCCGCCAGCGATGGCGTCGATCTTGCGCTGCATCGCGGAGAGCTGATCCTTCAGTGCCTGCAGATCGTCCTTGCCGGACTGTTCGCGGGGCCTTGCGGCTTCGGCGGGCTTCTGCGGCTGATGCTGGCCGGCCATGGCGGCGGTAAAGGGATTGAACATGCGCATGGCGTCCTGGAACATCGACATGTTGCGTTCGGTCTGTTCCTGCATCGCCTTGAACGGATCGGCGCCCCAGATCTCGGCCATCTGGTGGCGCAATTTGTCCTGCTCCTTGGTCAGCGATTCGAGCGACATTTCGAGATAGCCCGGCACGAAGGCCTGCATGCTGTCGCCATAAAAATGGATGAGCTGGCGCAGGAACTTGATGGGAAGGAGATTCTGGCCCTTGCTCTCTTCCTCGAAAATGATCTGGGTCAGAACCGAACGGGTGATTTCGTCACCTGACTTGGCGTCATAGACGACGAAGTCGGTGCCCTTCTTTACCATGTCGGACAGATCGTCGAGCGTCACATAGGTGCTGGTCGCGGTATTGTAGAGACGCCGGTTCGCATACTTCTTTATGACGACCGCATTCGCGGTGGCTGACTGTTCGCCGCTCAAACTCAGTCTCCCTTAGGCTGTCCGCGTTGCCTTCCGGCAATCTATCCGTCTACGGAAAGGGTGCTCCGTGCGGTGCACAATTGCAAGTGCAAAAAGAAACACCAGCTATGGTCGAACCCGCGCATTGCAACGTTCACGATAGTCGGGCTTAATGGCCGGCAATCAAAGCACCGGAGGCCTAATTCAATGGCAAATTCTGAGAATTCCGTCGTCATCGTCGGGGCGGCGCGAACCCCTGTCGGCTCCTTCAACGGCGCCCTCGCCGGCGTCACCGCCCATGCCTTGGGCGCTGTCGCCCTCAAGGCCGCCATGGCGCGCGCCAAGGTCGAACCTGCGGAAGTCGATGAGGTCATACTGGGGCAGATCCTGACGGCCGGGCAGGGCCAGAATCCGGCACGCCAGGCTTCGATCGGCGCCGGCATCCCGGTCGAAAGTCCGGCCTGGAGCGTCAACCAGCTTTGTGGCTCGGGCCTCAGGGCCGTGGCCTTGGGCCTGCAGCAGATCGCCAATGGCGATGCCAAGATCGTCGCCGCCGGCGGCCAGGAATCGATGAGCCTCGCACCGCATTGCCAGCATCTGCGCAATGGCGTGAAGATGGGCGACTTCCAGATGATCGACACGATGATCAAGGACGGCCTGTGGGATGCCTTCAACGGCTATCACATGGGCAATACGGCCGAGAATGTCGCGCGCCAGTGGCAGATCACCCGCGACAGCCAGGACAAGTTCGCCGTCGCCTCGCAGAACAAGGCGGAAGCCGCCCAGAAGACTGGCAAGTTCAAGGACGAGATCGTCCCCGTGACGGTCGCCTCGCGCAAGGGCGACATCATCGTCGACCAGGACGAATATATCCGCCATGGCGCCACGGTCGACCAACTCAGCAAGCTCAAGGCGGTGTTCCAGAAGGACGGCACGGTGACGCCCGGCAATGCATCGGGCATCAATGACGGAGCCGCCGCCGTCATCTTGATGAGCGCCAGGGACGCCGAGAAGCGTGGCCTTGCGCCACTCGCACGCATCGCCTCCTGGGCGCATGCCGGCGTCGATCCGGCGATCATGGGCTCAGGGCCAATCCCGGCGTCGCGGGCCGCCCTCAAGAAGGCCGGATGGAAGGTCGAGGATCTCGATCTTATCGAGGCCAACGAAGCCTTTGCCGCCCAGGCCTGCGCCGTCAACAAGGACATGGGCTGGAACAGCGATATTGTGAATGTGAATGGCGGCGCCATCGCCATCGGCCATCCGATCGGCGCGTCTGGTGCGCGCGTCCTGGTCACGCTTCTCCACGAAATGGGCAAGCGCAACGCGCGTAGAGGCCTCGCTACCTTGTGCATCGGCGGCGGCATGGGCATCGCGATGTGCCTCGAACGGGCGTAACAATCAAAAAATATAAAAGTCGAAATGAAGAGGGGTGAGGAAACATGGGACGAGTTGCTGTCGTAAGCGGCGGAACCCGCGGCATAGGTGCTGCCATCTCGAAGGCTCTCAAGGACGAGGGCTATCTCGTGGTGGCGAGCTATGCCGGCAATGATGACGCCGCCAACAGATTCAAGGCGGAAACCGGCATCGCGGTCAGGAAATGGGATGTTGGCAATTACGAAGCCTGCGCCAGCAGTCTCAAGGCGATCGAAGCCGAGCATGGGCCGGTCGACATCCTTGTCAACAATGCCGGCATCACCAAGGACGGCATGTTCCACAAGATGACGGCAGATCAGTGGTATCAGGTGATCAACACCAATCTCAATTCGCTGTTCAATATGTGCCGGCCGCTGATCGAAGGCATGCGCGAGAGGGGCTTCGGGCGCATCATCAACATCTCCTCGATCAACGGACAGAAAGGGCAGATGGGGCAGGTGAATTACTGCGCCTCCAAGGCCGGCGACATCGGCTTCACCAAGGCGCTCGCCCAGGAGAATGCCAGGAAAGGCATCACCGTGAACGCCGTTTGCCCGGGCTATATCGCGACCGAAATGGTGATGGCGGTGCCCAAGGAGGTGCTCGAGAAATCGGTCCTGCCGCAAATTCCGGTCGGCCGCCTCGGCCAGCCGGAGGAAGTGGCGCGCTGCGTCGTGTTCCTGGCTTCCGATCAATCGGGCTTCATCACCGGTTCGGTGCTCTCCGCCAATGGCGGGCAGTACATGGTGTGATCAGGGAGCAGAAATCAGGGGTCAGGGATCAGGAGTCCTCACGCCTGACCCCTGATATCTGCCCCCTGGTCTAGTGCGGGTGCCAGCCCTTGGGCGCCATCTCGAATCCATCGAACGCGAAGGCCGGCGACACGGTGCAGGTCACCAGCGTCCAGGCCCCGAGCGAGCGCGCCGTTTGCCAGCAGAAACGCGGCACGATCACTTGCGGTCTTTCGCCCTCTGCGAGATCGGCGCCGAGGCGATGCACATCGACATGCCGGCCATCATGCGAGAGGCCGAGATCCAAGGCTGCGCCCGCATGCCAGTGCCAGATCTCATCGGCATCGATGCGATGCCAATGGCTGATCTCGCCTTCGCTCAGCAGATAATAGATCGCGGTGCCGGCGGAGCGTTCGCCCAAGGCCGCATCCTCCCGCCAGGTCTCGCGATAATGGCCGCCTTCGGGATGCGGCGTCAGGTTGAGCAGACGGATGACGTCCTGGGCCTTGAGCGTCATCGGAAGGCATCTTTGCGTTTGCGGATTTCGGCGAACACATCGGCCTTGCTGGCCATGGACATGCCGAGCAGCGAACGGATCTCCTTGCTTTCGGGGCGCAGGAAGACATTGGTGGCAAGCTCCTCGCCGATCGTTCCCGGCAATGTCATTTCGCCCTTGGCGCGCTGAGCCTTGATCTTCTGAGCGCGCTTCACCAGCGCTTCATTGCCGGGCTCGATGGTCAAGGCGAAACGGGCATTCGCTTCGGTATATTCATGGCCGCAATAGAAAACCGCGGCTGGCGGCAGCTTGCGCAATTTGTCGAGCGATGCCCACATCTCGGACATGGTTCCCTCGATCACCCGGCCGCAGCCCAAAGCGAAGAGCGTATCGCCGGCGAAGAGCAGCTCCTCGCGCGGCAGATAGAGCACGATATGGCCCTTGGTGTGGCCCGGTGTGGCGATGACCTTCACCTCGCGTCCGGCAATGTCGTAAGACTCGCCGCCCGAAACCCCAAGGTCGATGCCCGGGATCTGGCTCGCTTCCGCCTTTGGACCGATGATCTGCGCATGCCATTTCTTCTTGAGGGCGAGATTGCCTTCGACATGGTCGCCATGGTGATGGGTGGTGAGGATGTGGGTCAGTTTCCAGCCCTTGCGCTCGAGTTCGCGCTCGATCGCGGAAGCCTCGGGAGCATCGATGGTGGCGGTGAGACCCGAGACCCGGTCATGGACCAGGACACCGTAATTGTCTTGGCGGCAGATGAAATGATGGAGATCAAGCTTTCGCAATACACTGTATCCCTTGAGGTGAACTTGGCAGGTGACCGACGATAGATCACGATGACTTTTGACGGTCACCGTCAAAAGTCATAAACGTGATCGTAAATCTTAATTGCAGCATGATGTTATCGCTAGAGCAAATCCCGCCAACGTTGAAGACTCTGGCGATAAGGATTTGCTCTAACATATTGATTTGGCGCGAATCCTTTTCGGCGAGGAGATTCCACCTCGCCGGGAAGCGCGCTAAGACGAATTCGTCTTGGCGCATTATGCTCCGAACGCTTATCTTTCCCATAATGGATGTTGCCGATCTACGTGAATTTTATGGAAGCAGGCTCGGCCAGGTGAGCCGGCGGCTAATCGCGCATCGCCTGCGCGAACGGTTCGGCAATCTTCAGGGCGCCACCGTCCTGGGGCTAGGTTTTGCCGCACCCTATCTCGATCAGCCCGTCGATGGCGCCGAGCGCAGCCTGGTGTTCATGATGGCGCAGCGCGGCGTCATGCACTGGCCGCAGGGCGAGCCCAATGCCGCCGCCCTGGTCGAGGAATGCGAATTGCCGCTGCTCGAAAGCACGGTCGATTTCGCGCTGGTCGTCCACGGGCTCGAACTCACGGATCAGCCTTCCGAGATGCTAAGGGAACTGTGGCGGGTAATATCGCCACACGGCCGTCTGGTGATGGTGGTGCCGAACCGCCGCGGCCTGTGGGCGAGATCGGATGTGACGCCCTTCGGCTATGGCCAGCCCTTTTCGCGCCCGCAGCTGCAGCACATCCTGAAAGAGACGAAATTCTCGCCGGTCGGCTGGTCGCAGGCCCTGTTCATGCCGCCCTCGGAACATAGCCTGGTGCTCAAATCGGCGACCGCCTGGGAAAGATTCGGACTGCGCACGTCGTCCGCTTTTTCCGGCGTGATCATTGTCGAGGCGGTGAAGCAGGTTTATGCGGTGTCGGCACGCAAGCGCGCGCGCCGCATGCTGCCGCGCCTCAAGCCGGCGCTCGCCTCCGCCAGACTGCCGCGCGCGCACTCCTGATTCTTCGGCTCCTCACTTCGCCGTCATAACATGACCGACAAAGGGCAATTCGCGGAACTGGTGCGCCATGTCCATGCCATAGCCGACGACGAATTTATCCGGACAGATGAAGCCCCGGTGATCGGCTTCGATATTGGCGGCGAGATGACCCGGCTTCTCGAGGAGCACAGCCGTCGCCACGTTGCGCGCACCGCGCGCCGCCAGCAGGTCCTTGGCATAGGCAAGGGTCCGGCCCGATTCGAGGATGTCGTCGATCAGCAGGATGTCGCGGTCTTCGATCGGTGACTCGATATCGCGCAGGACCTCGACCTTGCCGGACGATCGCGTCTTGTCGCGATAGCTCGCCAGCATCATGAAATCGATCTCGGGCGAAAGCCCGGCCCGATGCATGGCACGGATGAGGTCGGCGGCAAAAACAAAGCTGCCCTTGAGCACCGGCACGACCAGGAGACGATGCGGGCGCTTCTCGGCGATGGCCTTGGCGATCGCCTCGATGCGCTCGGAGATCTGGGCTTCGGAGAACAACACCGCGATGCGGTGCCCGTCTATTTCAATGTGTGACATGACCGGGATTTACGCCGATTTCATCCGCACGGGCAAAGCGAATCTGCACATCCTCGGCGGCGGGCGGCGGCGAAGCGACGCGGGTGGTAAAGGTCGTCATTTCGCCGGGGCGCAGCGGCCTTATGCCGGAATCGATCGTCCAGGAATAGATGTCATCGGCAGCGCCATTTTTCAGGATGAAGCGGAGCGAGGGAACTTTGCGGTCCTCATCGCTCACATTGACGATCTCCCCCTTGATCGAAATGACGCGGGTTCCATCGATGATGACATGCTGCTGCTCGACGCGGCGGACCTCGAGGCCATAGATATTCACATCTATGCCGGCATAGTCGAAGAAGGCCATGCTGGCGGGCATCAGGCGGACGGTGGTTTCCGGCATGAGGAGGCAGGCGAGGAGGGGCGAGAGAAGGGCAGCGGCAAAGCCGGCCCAGCCATAAAGCCGCCTTCGCCGCTGGTGCTGCCTGAGGATGAATTCCTGGCGTGCAATGCGCGCCGCCTCGGTCAGGCGGCGAACTTCGCGCTCTTCGCTGGGCTCAGGCGCGCTGATCGTCGCGGGCAGCGCACGAGGTGCGATATCGATGACCTCGACCGGCCGGCTTTCGATCCAGTTGTGGCCGCATTCGACGCAGCGAACCATGGTGCCGCTGGCGCTGAAGCGCGCGGCCGGGAAATCATAGCGTGTTGCGCAAGCGGGGCAGGCGACTATCATTTGAGCGTGCCGTCGAAACGATTCGAGATCATGCCTGAAGCATCAGCTTGAAGATTAACAGCAAACAGGGTTAATGCGGCGTTAAGGCACTTGTTGTTCAACATGGCAGCGCTTCCCGTCAAAGTTGCTCGACTTTGACGACAAGGAAGGCTCCGGAATATAGGTCGTAAGCTGGGAGCATCCGCCGTTGGTTCGTCTTGAAAATGTGGGCCTGCGCTATGGGCACGGGCCGGAAATCCTGAGGGACATTTCCTTCGTCCTGGCGCCCGGCGAATTCCGCTTCCTCACCGGGCCCTCGGGTGCCGGCAAGACTTCGCTTCTGCGTCTCCTCTTCCTGTCGATGGCGCCGACGCGCGGCTTCATGAGAGTATTCGGCCAGGATACGACGCAGATCGGCAGGCGCGACCTGCCGTTGCTCAGGCGGCGCATCGGCATCGTGTTCCAGGAGTTCCGCCTGCTCGATCATCTCACCACTTACGAAAATGTGGCGCTGCCGCTCAGGGTCGCGGGCCTTGCGGAAGAGAAATACCGGGCCGATGTGATGGAGCTCCTCAAATGGGTGGGGCTCGCCGAACAGGCCCGGGTGATGCCGCAGGTCCTGTCGGGCGGCGAGAAGCAGCGCGCCGCGATCGCGCGCGCCGTCATCGCCAAGCCGCAATTGCTGCTTGCCGATGAGCCGACCGGCAATGTCGATCCAGCACTTGCCAAGAGGCTCCTGCGCCTCTTCCTCGAGCTCAACCGTCTTGGCACCACGGTGCTCATTGCGACGCATGACGCGCAACTGATCGCGCAGGCTCGAATGCCGGTCATGGCCCTGGCGCAGGGCGAATTGAGACTGGCCGCATGAACGACGGAATGTTCGCCATGTTATTTTACCCTCCCCCTTGCGGGGAGGGTCGGCCCTTGGGGCCGGGGTGGGGGTCCGGTGGTGTCTCCGCGATCTGTTGTGAGTTCCTCCTGCGATACCACCTTACCCCCACCCCTAAACCTTCCCCACAAGGGGGAGGGGAATGCGTTTGCACTGGTCTTTCCGCATGAGCGATCAGGCCGCGCATCGCCCCGAACCGATCATCCCGCCCCATGCGGCGCCGTTGCGCACCCTCACTCTGGCGATGGCGGTGATGTGCTATCTCGCCGTCCTCGCGGCGGGCGGCCTCGTGCTCATCAACCGCTCGGTCGAGGCCTGGACCGGCGATCTCGCGCGCGAGATCACCGTCCAGCTGCGCGAGATCCAGGGCCGCGACATGGAAACCGATCTCGCCAAGGCATCAGAGATCCTGAAAGCGGCGCCTGGAATTATCAAAGTCAATGTCCTCGACGAGAAGGCGGCGATCGATCTGCTCGAACCATGGATCGGCGGCATTGAGGGGCTCGAGGATCTGCCGGTGCCGCGCCTCATCGCAGTCCGGATCGATCCCGACCATCCGCCTGATTTCGCTGCCCTCGAAATCGCCTTGCGCAATCAGGTCCCAGGCGTCAGCCTCGATACCCACAAGCGCTGGCAGGCCGAGCTCACCCGCATGGCGCGCGTGCTGACGCTGCTCGCCTACGCCATCCTCATCCTTATCGGCCTGTGCACCATCGCCATCGTGGTCTTCGCGACAAGGGCCGCGCTCGAAGCCAATCGCGAAGTCGTCGAGGTCCTGCATCTCGTCGGCGCCCGCGACAGTTTCATCGCGCGCCAGGTATGGGGCAGGTTCCTGAAGACCGGATTGAGCGCCGGCATCATCGGCCTGCTGCTCGGCATCCTCACCTTCTTCCTTGCAGCAGGGGCGGCACCCGAAAGCTTCGCCGCCATCACTCAGGAATTCCTGTCCTACTCCAGCACTCATCTGACCCAGAATTACCTGGCCCTCGCCGCGGTGCCGCTGGTGGCGACACTCATCTGCCTCATCACCTCGCGCATGACGCTGATGCGCATCCTCAAGAGTCTCCGGTGATCTGGCTCCGCTCGCTCATCTACAATATCGTCTTCTATGTGAACCTCGTGCTGTTCCTGGTGCTTGGCTCGCCCTTCTATCTGACGCCGCGCAAATGGTCGGTGCGGGCCCTTCAGGCATGGGCCTCGACCAGTGTGTGGTGGCTCAGGATCATCTGCGGCACGCGGATGGAAGTCAGGGGTGCGGAAAATATCCCGCAAGGTGCGGTGCTCGTCGCCGCAAAGCATCAGTCGACCTGGGAAACTTTCGCGCTGCTGCCTTTGTTCGATGATCCGGCGATGGTGCTGAAGCGTGAGCTCGTCTTCATTCCGCTCTTCGGTTGGTTCATCCCGAAATTCCGCATGATCCCGATCGAGCGTTCATCGGGTGCGGCCACCCTCAAGAAGATGGTGGCGCGAGCGGCGGCCGCCTGAAGCCTCGCCCGATTACAAGCCGGGGGCGGCCGCACTCTATCTGCAGCTCGGCCTGGCGTGTCTCCCCATCGCGCTCAATTCCGGGGTGTTCTGGCCGCGGCGCAAATTCCTGCGCTATCCGGGCACCATCGTGGTCGAGATTCTCCCTGTCATCGAGGCCGGACTGAAGCGGCGCGAATTTTCGCAGCGCCTCGAGGCGGCGATCGAGCCGGCGACGGCGCGGCTGGTGCGGGAGGGGCGCTCAGAACATCCCGTTTGAATTGTTGACTTTGTCGGGCACGATCTGCAGCACATCCCAATGCTCGACGATCTTGCCCGCCTCATCGAGGCGGAAGATGTCGATGCCGGCCCATACGTGATCGCCGGGCCAGTCCTGGCGGCAATGCAGGGCGACGAGATTGCCCTCGGCGATCACCCGCTTGAACTCGACGCGCTTGCCGGGATACTCGCGCGCCGCCTCTTCGAAATAGGCGATGAAGCCCTCTTTGCCATTGGCCACGCCTGGATTGTGCTGGATATAGTCGGCGCCGGCATAGAGCTCGATCGCCTCGCGCGGCCGGCACTGGTTGAACATCAGGTCATAGAAGGCCATGACATTGCGCCTATTGCGATCGAGATCCGGCATAAATCAGTCCTGCTGCGATAAGTGGTGGATTTCTGGGACATTAATACAATATCTAGTATTAATTGTTGCTGCCCATTAAATATGGTATTGTTCCCTTTTCGTACACTCAGGTAGTTGATTTAGGCGTCAGCGAGTTCCCCATGTCCGCAACCGAGCCCCATTTCCTCGATCCGATCTCGGCTGAGATCTGGGACATGAAATACCGCTTCAAGCGCCCCGACGGCGCACCTGTCGATGAGACGGTGGAGGCGTGTTGGCAGCGCGTGGCGCAAGCGGTGGCCGAAGCCGAAAAGCCGAAGGATCGCGCCAGATGGGCAAAGGAATTCGAAGGCCTGCTCAAGGATTACCGCTTCCTGCCCGCCGGGCGCATCCTGTCGGGCGCCGGCACGGCGCGCAATGTCACTTTGTTCAACTGCTTCGTCATGGGCCGCATCGATGATTCGCTTACCGGCATCTTCGATGCGCTGAAGGAAGCCGCCCTAACCATGCAGCAGGGCGGCGGCGTCGGCATGGATTTCTCGACACTCCGCCCCAAGGGGGCCGCGGTGAAGGGCGTGGGTGCGGATGCGTCGGGTCCCTTAAGTTTCATGGATGTGTGGGATTCGATGTGCCGTACCATCATGTCGGCGGACTCGAGGCGCGTCGCCATGATGGGCACCTTGCGCTGCGATCATCCCGATATCGAGGCGTTCATCGCCGCCAAGGCCGATCCCAAGCGCCTGCGCATGTTCAACCTCTCGGTGCTCGTCAGCGATGATTTCATGAGGGCGGTGAAGGAGGACAAGGACTGGCCGCTTATCTTCGCCGGCAAGACCTACAGGACGATCGGCGCCCGGGCCCTATGGGACCAGATCATGCGCTCGACCTACGACTATGCCGAGCCCGGCGTCATCTTCATCGACCGCATCAACAGTGAAAACAACCTCTCTTATTGCGAGACAATCCAGGCGACAAATCCCTGCCTCACCGCCGACAGCTGGATCATGACGTCGGATGGTCCGCGCCAAATCGCCGATCTCGAGGGCAAGGCCTTTACAGCCATGGCCGATTGGGCGCTTTGGCCCAGCGACGCCCAAGGCTTCTTCTCGCGCGGCATCAAGCCCGTTGTGAAGTTCGAGACGCGCGAAGGCTTCAGCCTGCGCCTGACGCCCGACCATCGGATCCGCAAAGTGGTACGCAGCAGAAGCGATACACTCGATTGGGCATGGGCCGAAGCTTCATCGCTCAAGGCGGGCGATCAGATACTGCTCCACGATCACCGCTTTGCGCCTTCTTGGGGAGACAAGAGCGAAGTCACGCGCGATGACGCCGAGGGCTATCTCCTCGGCCTCCTCATCGGCGACGGCGTGCTCAAAGACGACAAGGCGGTTCTCTCCGTCTGGCCGGGCCAGCAGGCTGTCGGCGGCGGCTTCGAACGGCCAGGGGTAGCGGGCATCATGGACGCGGCCTTTGCCGCGGCAAAGCTGATGCCGCACCGCGCCGATTTCGCCGGCTGGATGGCGGTTGCGGGACGCGGCGAGTTCCGCCTCGCCACATCGGCGCTCAAGGCGTTGGCCCTTGACCATGGCATGGCGCCCGGCGCCAAGACCATCACAGCGGTGATGGAGCGCCGCTCGCGCGCCTTCCATGCCGGGTTCCTGCGTGGCTTCTTCGACACGGATGGCAGCGTGCAAGGCAGCCAGGCGAAAGGTGTCAGCATCCGCCTGGCGCAGAGCAATCTTGACCGGCTTGCCGCGGCGCAGCGCATGCTGGCGCGGCTCGGCATCATGAGCACGCTGCATCGCGACCGCCGCACCGGCCAGTTGCGTGGCCTGCCGGACGGCAAGGGCGGCATCAAGGATTATTTCACCCAGGCGCAGCATGAGCTCATCATCTCAGGTGCGAATCTGGCGCTCTATGCTGAGCGCATCGGCTTTGCCGATTATGACAAGAGCGCGAAGCTCAAGCAGCTTCTCCAGGGCTACAAGCGCGCGCTCAATGGCGAGCGCTTCCTGGCGACGGTCGAAAGCATCACGGCCGATGGCGAGGCGGAGGTTTTCGATGCGGCCATTCCGGGCCTCAATGCCTTCGACGCCAATGGCCTGTGGGCGCATAATTGCGGTGAGCAGCCACTTCCCCCTTATGGCGCGTGCCTCCTCGGCTCGGTCAATCTGGCGGCGCTGGCCATTGATCCGTTTACGGATGAAGCGCGGCTCGACGAGGCGGAATTGCAGCGTATCGTGCCGCTCGCAGTGCGCTTCATGGACAATGTCGTCGATGTCTCGAACTATCCGTTGCCTGAGCAGCGCGAGGAAGCGATCGCCAAGCGGCGCATCGGTCTCGGCATCACCGGGCTTGCCGATGCGCTCGCCATGTGCGGCCTGCGCTATGGGACGGCAGAAGCGGCGCGGCAGGCGGGCAAATGGATGGCCAGGATCGAGCGGCTCGCTTATCTCGCCAGCGCCGAGATCGCGGTCGAGAAGGGGACATTCCCACTCTATGACCGGGATGCCTATCTTGCGAGCGGTCATGTGAGCAAGCTTGATGACGATATCAAAACGGTGATCGCCGGAAACGGCATCCGCAACGCGCTTTTGACCTCGATCGCGCCGACCGGCACCATCTCGCTCTTCGCCGGCAATGTGTCGAGCGGCATCGAGCCCATCTTCAGCATCTCCTATGAGCGCAAGGTGCTGCAGCCCAATGGCGAGCGGCGCGTCGAGAAGGTCGAAGATTTTGCCGCGCGACGCTGGCGTGGCCGCAATGGTGCGGATGCGCCCTTGCCCCAATCTTTCGTCACCACCAGGGAGCTGTCACCGCATGAGCATCTCATCATGCAGGCGGCGATCCAGCCTCATATCGATTCATCGATTTCCAAGACGATCAACTGCCCGCCCGATCTCTCTTTCGAGGCGTTCAAGGCGGTTTATCTCGAAGCCTATGAGCGGGGCCTCAAGGGCTGCACGACATTCAGGCCCAATGCGGTGACGGGCTCGGTGCTGTCGATGACTGAGGCGCCGAAAACCGAACCGGTGCAGGCGGCCTTGCCCCTGGAAGCGGTGCGCGATCCGGTATTGCTGCGCGATTCAGGCGAGATCGTCTATATGAAGCAGCCGCTGGCCCGCTATGAGGTGCTGCCGGGCTTCACCTACAAGCTCAAATGGGCCGATTCCGATCACGCCATCTACATCACCATCAACGACATCCTGCAGGACGGGCGGCGGCGGCCGTTCGAGATCTTCATCAATTCGAAGAACATGGAGCATTTCGCCTGGACGGTGGCCTTGACCCGCATGATCTCGGCCGTATTCCGGCGCGGCGGCGATGTGTCCTTCGTGGTCGAGGAATTGAAGGCGGTGTTCGATCCGAGGGGTGGCCAGTGGATGGAGGGTCGCTATGTGCCGAGCCTCTTAGCCGCCATCGGCGGGGTGATCGAGCGCCATATGATCGATACCGGCTTCCTCAAGGCCGATGCCAAACCGGGCCTCGCACTCGCGGTCAATGACGGACAGCGAGCGGCGCAGTGCCCGCGCTGCGGCGAGGCGGCTTTAGTGTTCCAGGAAGGCTGCTCGACGTGCCTCAGCTGCGGCTATTCGAAATGTAGTTGACGGTGATTATCCCCTTGACACAAGTGATTGCGCATTTAAGGATTTCTGCATGTCCCTATAAATGTCCCCTTGGCTTCTGGTACTGGCATGGTGCATCGGGGCGCCGCTACATCCACTCCGTCTATTCGCCCGATAGCTGCCCGCCGCTTCCCGGTGCGGTCTTCCTGGCGGTACGCCGCCTCGGCGCCTTGCGCACTGTGCTGGGCGCCGGGCATTTCGCTGGCCTGTGGGACGTTAATATCGCCACAGAAAGCGCCAGCCGCTGGCGCGATCTCGGCGCCA
>VAZZ01000301.1 GCA_005884715.1 Alphaproteobacteria bacterium
ATCGGGCAATGGCCACACGTTGTTGCTGACCGCCGGAGAGTTGCCTGGGGTAATAATGCGCCCGGTCCGAAAGCCCCACTTTTTGCAGCAGCAGCTTCGCTTCTGCGATGGCTTCGGCCTTCTTCTTCCGCTTCACGACGATGGGCGCTTCGATGATGTTCTCAAGCGCGGTCTTGTGGGGAAACAGGTTGAAGCTCTGGAACACCATGCCCATGCGCTGGCGCTGCACGGCAAGCTCATTGAAGGACATCTCGTAGAGCATGGCGCCGCGCCACTTCACGCCGATCGGCTCGCCGGTGAGGAAGACGGCGCCCGAATCCGGCGTCTCGAGATAGTTCAGGCAGCGCAGCAGGGTGCTCTTTCCGGAGCCCGAAGGGCCGACGATGCACATCACCTCGCCGGCCTCGACGCTGAGATCGATATTGCGCAATACCTCGTGCGTGCCAAAACTCTTTGACAGCCGCTCGACCTTGAGCAGGGGCATAGGCATCACGAGCGAACCTCCTGCCGGCGCGGCGCCCAGAACTTGCTCTTGAGGATCGAAGAGAATATGGCGCCCAATGCCAGCGGCCGGCCATGCAGCCGATGCTCGATATAGTGTTCGCCAAAGGTGAGGGCGGTCGACAGGATCAGATACCAGATGGTCGCGACGATCAGCAGCGGGATGGTCTGATAGGTGCGCGAATAGATCATCTGGGCGGAGTAGAGGAGGTCCGGCAGAGCGAGCACGCTGACGAGAGAGGTGAATTTCAGCATCGATATCGTGTCATTGCCGATCGGTGGAATGAGGATCCGCAGCGCCTGCGGCAGGATGATGCGCCGCAGGATTTGCGCGCGCGTCATGCCGAGCGTCGCCGCCGCTTCGGTCTGGCCAACGCTGATCGCCTGGATGCCGGCCCGGATCATTTCAGCGGCATAGGCGGTCTCGGTGAGCGACAGGCCGAGGATCGCGGCGCTGAACGGCGTGATCAGTAGGTTGGTGCTGCCGGACCACAATTGCGGGCCGAACGGAATGCCGAGTGAGACGGTCGGGATCAGCAAAGCCAGATTGTACCAGAAGACAAGCTGGACCAGCGGTGGCACGCCGCGAAAGAACCAGATCCATAGCCAGCTTGCCGACTGGAAAACCGGGTTGCTGGACAGCCGCATGATTGCCAGCACCACGCCGATGGCGAGGCCGAAGACCATCGCCAGGAAAGTCAGGAGCAGGGTGCGTCCGAGCCCCGCCAAGATCTCGGGGCTGAACAAGTAGGCCGCCACCACATGCCATTGCAGGTTCTCATTGAGGACCAGCAGGCGGACGAAAAGGAAGACGAACAGCAGCAACGCTGCCCCGCCAATCCACCGCGCCGGATGCCAGACCGGAACCGGCTTCGTCGCGTGGATGTCGGGACGTGGCGGCGGCGTAGAATGGCCCATTCGTCACTCCGGGTTGAGGATGGGCTCGTAGGGAGGGCCGGCCTTATTTCGGATCGGGATGGGCCTGATCGACGAGGACCGCCTTTTCCAGCATCCCGCTGCCGTCAACTCCCCACTTGGCCATCAGCTTCTTGTAGCTTCCATCATCAATCATAGTCTGAAGCGCGTCTCTAAGAACAGGGCCGAGCGCATCGCCGCGGCGTATGCCGATGCCATTATACACGGCGTTGCTGACGAAGGTGGAAACGTCGAATGTACCGGTCTGCTTGGCCATATATTGCAGCTTCGCCGAGCCTGCCGCCACCATCTCGACCCGTCCCGAGGACACAGCCAGTTCGGCGGCATTTTGGGTAGTGAATTGCTGCAGGTCGATCGGCTGGACACCCTTGCAGGTTTCAGCACTCACCTTGGTCAGATACTGGAAGTCCCAGGCCCCCGTCAGCACGGCGATACTGTGGCCGCAAAGGTCCTTCTCGCCCTGGATATTGAAGTTCTTGCCCTTGAGTGAGGCATAGGCCGTGCCTTCCCTGCGCTGCGGGACAAAATCGAGGGACTGAAGCCGTTCTTCGGTGATGCCGAATGACGAAAAGCCGGCATCGAAGCGTTTGCTGACGAGGCCGGGGATGATGACGTCGAAGCTGGTCCCCACCAGTTTGAACTCGACGCCGAGCTTTTCCGACATGGCCTTGGCCATGTCGACGCTCCAGCCCTTCAACTCGCCGCCCTCGATGAATTCATCCGGCGGCCAGTCATTGAACACGGCGACATTGACACCATTAGTCTGGTACTCGGCCGGCACGGCGTCGTGCAGTTTCTGGTCGAGGCCGGCGGCACCTGCCGCGACGGTTGCAATGGCGATAACGGCAACCGTGGTTAGCAAGGCGCTGCCGCAGTTCCGCAAAATCTGCATGCCGAAGGTCATGGTTGTTTCCCTTTTGCTCGAGCCTGTTGTTCCGCCGCGGCCAGCGAACCTGCGCGCAGGCTATTGCCCACGGCCAGGCACTGTGCGAACGTTCTCACAATAGAAACACAAGCCTTGCAGGCTCGTCAAGCGTGAAATGGAGAATGTTCTCATATCCGGGTGGTTTCCAGCCGGCGCTATCCACGCGACATGAGCCATTCCCACCACCGACTTCGAGCGTCCTGCGCAAACCGCAATAAGACCAATGGCCGCGAAACGCCCCGACAAAGTGACCATCACCGAAGTTGCGAGGCTCGCAGGCGTCAGCACGGCGACCGCCGGGCGGGTGCTTGGCGGCTATGGTTATTCGAGCGAGGAGATCAAGAAGCGGGTCCAGGCCAGTGCCAAGCGTCTCGGTTACCGTCCCAATCTGCTGGCGCGAGGATTGATCACCGGCAAGACCAAGACCATCGGCGTCGTCGCCGGCGATATCCAGAGCCCGTTCTATTCGAGCATCCTGCGCGGCATCGCCGATGTGTCGCGGGCGGAAGGTTTTGGTGTGCTTCTGACCAATAGCGATGAATTGCTGGTGCGCGAGCTCGAGGCGGTGCAGCTGCTTCTGGACAAGCAGGTCGATGGCCTGATCGTAGCACCCTGCGATACGGAGCGCTCCGATCACCTGAGACGGGCGCTGAAAGAGGGCTGTCCGATCGTACAGTTCGATCGCATGGTCAAAGGGCTTGGTGCCGATGCGGTCACTGTCGACAATCGCAAGGCATCGCGCGAGGCGATCGGCAGCCTGATCGAGGCTGGCCACCGGCGGATCGCCATCCTTGCCGAATTGGAGCGCTGGGATTCAGGTGACATCGCATCCTTCATCATGCGCGTCGAAGCAGGCAGCATCGAACCGACCACCTTGTTCCCGAGCTGGCAGCGTCTTTTCGGTTATGTCGAGGCCCATCTGGCCGCGGGACTGAAGATCGATCGGGCGCTGGTCGCTCGCGTCGGCGCTTATTCGCTGGACGCCGCCAGGCTGCAGGCCTTGCACTTGCTGCGGGAGGCAGATCGGCCAACGGCTTTGTTCACTGCCGACGGCCTGATGACGGCAGGTGCTGTGGACGCCATCACCTCTTTGGGTCTTCGGATCCCGGATGAGCTGTCGATGATCGGCTTCGACGATCTCGATTGGATGAGCTTTCTGAAGCCCGCCATCACCGCGGTCGTGCAGCCGGTGACTGCGATGGGCGAAACGGCGGCGCGGCTGATGCTCGATCGGCTTGCCGGCGGCGACAGCCCGCCACGGCATGTCACGCTGGAGCTTTCGCTCGCAAGGCGTGGTTCGGTGGCAAAGCCGTAGAGAGAAGGATTTAGGTTTTGAGTTTCAGCGCCTCGATATCGGCGGAAATGGCAATGGGAGCGCCATGTCCGATCGCACCATAATAGCGGCAGGTGTCGGCGGCCGCCTCGGCAGCGGCGCGAAGGAGCTGATCGGGCTGCTCGCCGGTAAGCAGGCCATAGAGCGTGCGCGCAATGAACGTATCGCCGGCTCCGAGCGTGTCGACGGCCTGAATCGGATCGGCCGCGACGGACCAGTGCGAGGAGGCGTTTGCCAGCACCGCGCCATGCCGGCCTCTCGTTACCAGCACCCATTTCGCCCCGGCATCCATGAGTTCGGCGATGATCGCAAGGACATCGTCGGATGAAAGATCGCCACCCGACACGGAGGCGAGAAAGCAGAGAGGGGCAATCGAATGGCGGTGAGAGCGATCGCGGCGCGTGGAGAAATCGTAGGAGAGCGGTGCCCGCTTGGCGATCTGGGCGAGATGCACGTCAAGCCCGCTCGACTGACCGACATGAACCGCCGAGAACCCTTCGAGAAATTCAAGGTCGTTCTTCGATGGCGCGAACATCGATATGCCGAGATCGAAGCTCAGGAAAATGCGCTCGACATTGCGATGGCCGATGATGCAATAGGCAGTCGGGCCATCGATCCGGCGCAAATGGCTGATATCCACGCCTTCCGCCCGCAGCGCTTTGGCGATGATGTCACCGGCCGCATCCTTGCCGATGGCGCCGATATAAGCAGATGCGGCGCCGAAGCGGCGCATGAAGACCGACAGATTGAGGCAATTGCCACCCGGGAACATTTCGCCTCGCGACAGGTAGCAATCGACGACGTTATCTCCCATCGCGGCAATTTTGATCATGTCGGCTTTTTACATTGAC
>VAZZ01000303.1 GCA_005884715.1 Alphaproteobacteria bacterium
AACAACAGCCAAGGTGGCAGTAGCGGAAGCCAGAGTGGCGACAACAGCAGCCAAGGCGGCGACAACAGCAGCCAGGGCGGCGACAACGCCAGCCAGGGCGGCGACAACAACGGCCAGAGCGGCGACAACAACAGCAAGGGTGGCAGTAGCGGAAGCCAGAGTGGCGACAACGGCAGCCAGGGCGGCAACAGCAGCAGCAGCGGTGGCGACAACAGCAGCCAGGGTGGTAACAACGGCAACCAGGGCGGCAGCAGCGGCAGCCAGGGCGGCGGCCACGGTCGAGGCGGCAACAAATAAACTGGCAACGCCGACCGGAAGATCACCCAGAACGATCGTCGAAGCAGGCCCAAACAGGGCCTGTTTCTTTATCAGCAGTCGACCGCGCCGGATCTGGACTTCGCGAGCCTTCCACCCGCTGTTGCCGTGTCCTGATTTTAGAAAGCGAAATGCCCTTCGTGCCGGTGAGCGGAACCTTTCGATTCCCGCGCGCTAATTTTTTTTACTGTTCAAACAACGGCAGCGAGAGTATGGCGCGCTTCACGCCATCACACGCACTTCGGCTTTGAGGAGATCTTCGATCCGCGCCGAAGGCCCAACGAACAATTCGATGGCCCCGGGCTCAAGCCGCGGCTCATAGTCGTTCCCGGGGAAAGCGAGATCGTCCGTGGACAGAGTGGTTGTGATCGTCTTCGCTTGCCCGGGCGCGAGCCAGGCTTTCCCTAAGCCTTTGAGCTCCAGCAGCGGCCGCGACACGCTCGCCACCGGATCGCGCAAGAAGAAGAACACGGTCTCTTCGCCCGCCACAGCGCCCTCGTTCCGCACCGTGACCTCGAGCGTGGCCTTGGCGCCGGCGCGCAATTCGCTGGGGCTCGCCTTGAAGTCGGAATAGGTGAAGCGCGTGTAGGAAAGGCCGTGTCCGAAGGGAAACAGCGGCTCGTTCGGCATATCGAGATATTTGCTGGAATAGCGCACCTTGGGGTCCGCCGGCCGCCCGGTCGGACGGCGCGAATAGAAGACCGGGATCTGTCCGACATCGACGGGCCAGGAGACCGGCAGCTTGGCCGAGGGATTCCATAGGCCGGTGATGACATCGGCCACCGCATGACCGGCTTCGCTGCCGAGGAACCAGGTGGCGAGAACCGCATCGGCGCGCTCGATGAGCCAGGAGACGGTGAGCGGACGCCCTGAGGATAGAAGCACGATCACTGGCTTGCCGGTATCGAGCACCGCGCGCGCAAGTTCCGCCTGATGTCCTGGCAGGTCCGGCTGGGCTCGGCTCGCGGCTTCACCGCTCATCAAGCGCTGTTCGCCGAGGCAGAGCACCACGAGATCGGCATTGCGCGCCATGTCGACTGCGGCGGCAATGCCGCTGACATCGCCGCCTTCCACTTCGACGCCCTGCGCATACAAGATTTCAGCGCCGGGCCAGGCCGCCCTGAAGCCGGGCAGGAACGGCACCATGTCCTCGATGAGCCCTGCCCCCGACCAGGGCCCCAGCATCTCCGCTTGCGCATTGGCGAGCGGGCCCAGGATGGCGACGCGCCGGGGCCGCCTTGTGACGGGAAGCACATTGGTGCGGTTGCTGAGGAGGACGATCGAACGGCGCGCCGCATCGAGTGCTATGTCGCGATGTTCGAGGCGGCGCGCCTTGTGATCGAAATTGGACGCCGCATCGCGATAGGGATTATCGAAGAGGCCCATATGTTCCTTGAGCATGAGCACGCGCTCGGCCGCCCGGTCGATATGTTCGATGCTCACCGCCCCGCTTTGCAACGCCTGGGGCAGTCCCAGCATATAGGCATGTCCCATCATGTCGATATCGACACCGGCCTTGAGCGCCAGTGAAGCGGCTTCGGTGAGATCGGCGGCGACACCATGCGCGATGAGCTCGGCAATGGCGCCATAGTCGCTGATGATGACGCCCTCGAAGCCCCATTGCCGGCGCACGAGATCGCGCAGGATCGCAACATTGGCGGTGAGCGGGATGCTGTCCATGTCGGTGAAGGCCGGCATGATGGCGGCCGCGCCCGCCATAACTGCGGCCTTGAATGGCGGCAGATAGACCTCGTGCAGTGCCCGCTCCGATATTTCGACCTCGGCATAATCGCGACCGGCGAGAGCAGCACCATAGGCGGCCAGATGCTTCGCCGTGGCGGCGAGCGACAGAGGTGACTTCAGATCATTGCCCTGGAACCCTTTGACCTTTGCAGTGGCAT
>VAZZ01000038.1:0-13891 GCA_005884715.1 Alphaproteobacteria bacterium
AAATGTTCGCTCATGTCCGGCCCTAATATCGTATCACTTTTATTCTTGATCCTTGGCTCAGAGGCGGTTTTCATTCATCTCGATGCGCCGGGCCAGCCACAAGGAAAGGAGGCTTTATGGCCAAACGTCGTCCCAGAAGATTTCCATCCGCCTTGACCCGGATGTGATCGATAAATTCAAAGCCACCGGGCCCAAATGGCAATCGAAAATCAACGAGGTGCTGAAGCGGGCGAAAGTCTCTAGGCGCGAGGGATGAGACTTGCTAGGACGAGGGCCGTTTTTCCCTTCTCAAGCAGGAATTCATCGTGGCTCAATCGGCTAATCTCACCGTCATGGTCAATGCCGTGCGCAAGGCGGCGCGCGGCGTACAGCGCGATTTCGGCGAAATCGCCAATCTGCAGGTCTCGGTCAAGGGACCCGGCAACTTCGTCACCGCTGCCGACAAGCGCTGCGAGAAAGTCATCCGCGAGGAGCTCGAGAAAGCGCGCCCCGGCTATAGTTTCCTGATGGAGGAATCGGGCAGCGTGAAGGGCAGCGATGCCGAACATCGCTGGATCATCGATCCGATCGACGGCACGACGAATTTCATCCATTCGATTCCCTTTTTCGCCCTCTCGGTGGCGCTCGAGCGAAAGGGCGATATCCTCGCCGCGGTCACCTATAATCCGATCACCGATGAACTGTTCACGGCGGAGCGCGGGCAGGGGGCTTTCCTCAACAACCGGCGGCTCAGGGTCGCGGCGCGCAAGATGCTTTCCGACAGCGTCGTTGCCTGGGGCATTCCCTCGATCGGCGATGAGGACCGTCATGCCCAGTTCCAACGCGAACTCGTACGGATCCAGCCGAAGGTCGCGGCCATCCGCCAGGGCGGATCGGCGGCGCTCGAACTCGCTTATGTGGCGGCGGGGCGTATCGATGTCATGCAAGGCCGCGGGCTCGAACCCTGGGATAGTGCTGCCGGCATCTTGCTGGTGCGCGAGGCAGGCGGTGTCACGATATCGGCGGAAGGCGAAAAAGCACCTTTCGAAACGGGCACGATCCTTGCCGGCAATGGCGATCTGGTGACGCTCATCAAGGCCGAGATCGCCGAGGCGCGGAAGGCGGGCTGAGCTTCAAGCGCCCTATCCAAATGCGAAAGGCCGGGAAATGCCCGGCCTCATTCCTCGCTGCCCTCGGGCAGGGATATTACGGCTTGACCACCTTCTTGGGCGCCGGCAACAGGCCTTCGCGCTGCAGGCGCTTGCGTGCCAGCTTGCGGGCGCGGCGAACGGCTTCCGCCTTCTCGCGGGCTTTCTTCTCGGAGGGCTTTTCATAGTGACCGCGGAGCTTCATCTCGCGGAAAATACCCTCGCGCTGCATCTTCTTCTTGAGGGCCTTGAGCGCTTGATCGACATTATTGTCGCGAACGATAACTTGCACGAGATTTGACCTCGGTTCCTTTGATGGCGGTTGTGTTCAAAAAACTGGCCTGGATGAACCAAGCCATTCGAAAGGGCTGCCCCCTTCAAGCTGGCGGGCGAAATAGCACAGGGCTTCATCCCTGTCGAGGGGTCAGCCTATTCATGTGCCCCATTTTGCGCCCTGGACGGCATTCCGCCTTGCCGTAGAGGTGGAGGCCCGCCTGGGCTTCGCGGGCGAGATTGCGCCAGTTTTCGGCCTCATCGCCGAGGAGATTGGTCATCACGACATCGCTGTGGCGGCCAGGATCACCCAGCGGCCAACCGGCGATGGCGCGGATATGCTGCTCGAATTGCGACACGATGCAGGCATCCATGGTCCAGTGGCCGGAATTGTGGACGCGCGGAGCGATTTCGTTGACAATCAGGCGCTCCTGGCCGTCACGGCGGGCGACAAACAATTCGACGCCGATGACGCCGACATAATCGAGGGCAGAGGTGATCCTTCCGGCAATGTTGCGCGCCTGAGCCGCCGTCGTCTGAGCAATGGCAGCCGGCACGATCGATTGGTGCAGGATATGATTGACGTGCCGATTTTCCGGAACATCGTAGACGGCAATCGATCCGTCCCAGCCGCGCGCGGCAATGACCGAGACTTCTATCTCGAAATCGATAAAGGCCTCGAGAATGGCGGGACGCTTGCCGAATTGCGCCCAGGCGGCATCGAGCATAATATCGTGTCGGATCGATATCTGGCCTTTCCCATCATAGCCGAAACGCCGGGTCTTCAGGATCGAAGGCCGGCCAATCCGGGCGATAGCCCGTTCGAGCCCGTCCAGATCATCGACAGGGGCAAATTCAGCCGTTTCGAGGCCAATCCCGGCGAGAAAGGTCTTTTCCACGAAGCGATCCTGGCTGGTTGCGAGCGCCTCACTCCCCGGCGCCAAAGGCACGAGGCGGGCGAGAATGGCGGCCGTTTCGGCCGGCACATTCTCGAATTCATAGGTCACGACATCGATGCCTGTGGCAAAGGCGTGGAGCGCTTGGGCATCGTCATAAGCGGCGCAAGTATGTCGGGCCGCCACCTGGAAGGCGGGACTGTCCGCTTCGGGCGCGAAAATGTGGCATTTGAGCCCCAGGCGTGCCGCAGCCAGCGCCAGCATCCGGCCAAGCTGGCCGCCACCCAAAATGCCGATAACGGAATTGGGCGGCAGAGGCTTCGCGAGCCGCATCAAGCGCCGTCCTTAGGCGTTTGCGCAACGGCAGCGGTCTGCTTGGTGCGCCAGGCCTCGAGCCGCTTGGCGAGCGCCTTGTCGTTGAGAGCGAGGATGCTGGCGGCGAGAAGGGCTGCGTTGATGGCGCCAGGCCTGCCGATGGCGAGCGTGCCGACGGGAATGCCGGGCGGCATCTGCACGATCGAATAGAGACTGTCCTGGCCCTTGAGCGCCGGGCTTTCGACCGGAACGCCCAAGACCGGCAAGATCGTCATCGAAGCGGTCATGCCCGGCAAATGGGCGGCACCGCCGGCACCGGCGATGATGACCTCAAAGCCTTCATCGCGGGCGCCCTTGGCAAAGGCGTAAAGCCGCTCAGGCGTCCGGTGCGCCGAGACGATGCGGGCCTCATGGGCAATGCCGAGCTCAGTTAGCGTGTCGGCCGCATGTTTCATGGTCGATGGCCAGTCTGACTGACTGCCCATGATGATCGCTACTTTAGCGCTCATGCGATGATGTCCGGGATGAGCTTGTCCTCGACCTTCTGGATCTCGTCCTTGATCTGCAGTTTCATCTTCTTGAGGCGACGCAGCTGCAACTGGTCGCCGGTGCCGGAGGTCTCGAGCGATGAAATGGCGGCATCCAGGTCGCGATGTTGCTGGCGCAGCGTCATGAGCCTTGTCTGGAGAAGATTCTCTTCAGTACCGTCGATCATCCGGCGCCTACACCCCGTTTATGCACCGATTTTTCCACACTCACCTATGCCCTTGCACAGGGTTCGACAAGCCCCCAAGTCTATGGCACACTTACTTGGTCAACACAGAGGAGGCTTTGATGAGCGTTCAAGCGCATCTCGGTGAACTGGCGGCAAAACATAGGGCTCTCGAAGCGGAGCTCGAGGACGCGATGTCCCACCCCGCTTCGTCAGATGCCGAGATTGCCGAGCTGAAGCGCAAGAAACTCCGAATCAAGGACCAAATGACCAAACTCGAAGTGCAGATGCAGCATTAGGTTTTCCGGTCTATTTGACGCTGCCGATCAGGCAGGCCGTCATGCGGCCCCAAGGGCCGGGGGGGTTCTATTTTCCAGTGCCGGGCGCCGATTTCGGCGTTGCGATGCGGATGAAGTGGATAGTGAATGCGGCTCCGCTGGCGGGACGCTTCGCCCACCACCAGGAATCTCACATCCTTGTCGGTGTTGTTCAGGATCGTATGCGCGATGCCGGTGCCGGCGGGAAATGACACGCCATCGCCGGGCTTGAGGCGCTTCACATAGCCATCGGCCCACAGATCGGGCTCGCCTTCGAGGACGAAGACGAATTCCTCCTCATCGGCTTCGGCATGAGGCCATGAGACGCGCCGCCCGGGCTTCAGTCTTTCGTGATGGATGCCGAGGCGCATCAAGCCGAATTTCTCGCCATAAGAGGCGCTGATCGACTGCAACTCCTCGGAGCCCTTGTAGTGATTGTTGTCCTCGCCCTCGATATCGCGCCAATGGGCGATCAAGGTTGAGAAATCGATGGGACCGGTCATGCAACGAGCCTCCCCGGGATGGAATATTCAGGCAGCCTTTTCGAGCTTCTGCGACCACTTGCCGGAGGCGGCAAGCGCATTCATCTGGGCGCGATGAGTGAAAGCCTTCTGGGCGGCGATGACATTCTCCGCCTTGCCCTTCCAGGTCTTGAGCGCTGCCGCCTGCAGAGCGCGGCCATAGGAGAAGGTGAGCTTCCAGGGCAGGTTGCTCATGGCATTCATATAATGGAGATGTGCCGTTGCATCCTCATCCGACTGGCCGCCCGAGAGGAAGGCGATGCCCGGCACCGCCCCCGGCACACAGCGCTTCAAAACGGTGACGGTCTTCTCGGCGACTTCCTCGCGCGAAGCCTGCTTGGGGCAATCCTTGCCGGAGACCACCATGTTGGGCTTGAGGATCGTGCCTTCGAGCATGACACCGGCAAAAAAGAGTTCGCGAAAGAGCTCGTTCAAGGCCCATTCGCTGACCTTCATGCAGGTATCGATATCGTGGTTTCCCTCCATCAGGACTTCCGGCTCGACGATGGGAACGAGGCCGCCTTCCTGGCAAAGTGCCGCATAGCGCGCCAGCGCATGGGCATTGGCGTGAATGGAATTGTGGCTGGGCAGACCTGGTCCGATATCGATCACCGCGCGCCATTTGGCGAATTGCGCGCCCAAAGCCACATAGTCCTTTATGCGCTCGCGCAGGCCATCAAGGCCTTCGGTCACGGTTTCCTTTGGCGAGAGCGCGATGGGCTTGGCGCCGGCATCGAGCTTGATGCCGGGAATGACACCCGATGACTTGATGACATCGACCAGCGGCATGCCGTTCTTGCCCTTCTGGCGGATCGTCTCGTCGAACAGGATGACGCCCGAAATATATTTCGACATTCCCTCCTTGGCGGAGAACAGCATCTCGCGATAGTCGCGGCGATTTTCCTCCGTAGACGGAATATTGATCGAGTCGAAGCGCTTCTTGATCGATCCGGTGCTTTCATCGGCGGCAAGAATGCCCTTGCCCGGGACCACCATGGCTTCTGCGACCTTTGCGAGCTTGTCTGTCATGTCTCAACTCCTGTCAAAGCCTGAATACCTGGCAGCGGTTTGCCTTCCAGCCATTCGAGAAAGGCGCCCCCTGCCGTTGAAATATAACTGAAATCATCGGCGGCCCCCGCCTGGTTGAGGGCGGAGACCGTATCCCCACCACCGGCAATCGAGACGAGCCTGTCCTTTTTCGTCAGCTGGGCGGCATAGCGCGCCGCCTCATTGGTCGCCTGGTCGAAAGGCGCGATCTCGAAAGCGCCGAGCGGCCCGTTCCAGACGAGCGTCCCCGCTCTGTCGAAGGCCGCCTTGATCGCGGCAACGCTTCTGGGTCCGGCATCGAGGATCATGTCATCGGCCCCGACATCGGCGATGGCGACCACGCGATGGGGACTTCCCGCCTTGAATTCCTTGGCGACCACACAGTCGACGGGAAGCAGGATTTCGCAGGATTTTGACTTTGCCGTGGCGACGATGTCCTTGGCGGTCTGGGCGAGGTCATGCTCGCAGAGCGACTTGCCGACCGGATTGCCCAAAGCCGCAAGGAAGGTATTCGCCATGCCGCCGCCGATCACGATCACATTGGCGAGCCCAGACAGATTGCCGAGCAATTCGAGCTTGGTTGAAACCTTGGCGCCGCCGACGACGGCGACCAGGGGGCGCTTCGGCTTTTCGAGCGCTGCTTCGAGTGCGGCAAGTTCGGCCTGCATGGCGCGGCCGGCATAGGCGGGAAGCAGATGGGCGATGCCTTCGGTCGATGAATGGGCGCGATGCGCCGCCGAGAAGGCATCGTTCACATAGGCATCGCCGAGGCTCGCGAATATTTTCGACAACGCCGCGTCGTTCTTCTCCTCGCCCGCGTGATAGCGCGTATTCTCCATGAGCAGGCACTGGCCGGGCTTGGCCGCCTTTGCCGCCGCGAGCCCCTTGCCATCCTGCCAGTCGGTGAAGACGAAAGTGACCGGGCGGCCGAGCGCCTTTGCGAGCGCCGGCGCTACGGGTTTGAGCGACATTTCCGGCACGACCTTGCCCTTGGGGCGATCGAAATGGGCGAGCAGGATCACCGCAGCACCCTTGTCGAGCAATTCGCGAATGGTCGGCACGATGCGCTCGATGCGGGTCGCATCGCGCACTTCGCCCTTCTCGATGGGCACGTTGAGATCGACGCGGACGATGACGCGCTTGCCCTTGGCGTCGAGCTGATCGAGGGTCTTGAAGGCAGCCATCAGCGTTTCTTCTTCTTGACTGCCTGCAGGACGGCCTTGGCGGTAATGCCGAAATGCGGATAGAGCTTTTCGATGGGGCCCGAAGCTCCAAAGCCGGTCATGCCGATGAATATGCCGTCAAGACCGATGAAGCGGTCCCAGGTGCCGCGGACCGCCGCTTCGATGGCAATCCGGATTTTTTCCGTGCCCAGCACCTTGTCCTTATAGGACTTGCCTTGCTTCTCGAAGAGATCAACCGAGGGCACCGAGACGACGCGGGTTGCAATGCCGGCCTGATCGAGCAGCGCCTTGGCATCGATGGCGATTTCAACTTCCGAACCTGACGCGAAGATGACCGCCTTGGATTTTTTGGGAGCCGATGCAATCTCATAGCGCCGAATAGCTGAACCTTGCCGGTTTGAGCTTCTGGCGCGTCAGAGCGAGAATGCTCGGCGTCTTTTCCGATTTGAGCGCCAGTTGCCAGCATTCCGCCGTCTCGACCGCATCGCAGGGGCGAAAGACATGGAGATTGGGGATGGCGCGCAAGGCAGTCAGATGCTCGACCGGCTGATGCGTCGGACCGTCTTCGCCAAGTCCGATCGAGTCATGCGTCATAACGTAAATGACCCGCACGCCCATCAGCGCCGACAGGCGGATGGCGGGACGGCAATAATCGGTGAAGACGAGGAAGGTGCCGCCATAGGGGATGACGCCGCCATGCAACGCCATGCCGTTCATCGCGGCGGCCATGCCATGCTCGCGAATGCCGTAATAGATATAGCGTCCGCCATAGTCTGAGGCGTTGAGGGCCTTGAGGTCCTTCGACTTGGTGTTGTTCGAGCCGGTCAAATCGGCCGAGCCGCCGACAATCTCGGGAACAGCGACATTGATGACATCGAGCGCATTCTGCGAGGCATTGCGGGTGGCAAGAGCCGGCGGTGACTTCGCCAGCTCCTTCTTGTAATTCGAGATCACCTCGTCGAAATTTGCCGGCAGGGCGCCCGACAAAGCGTGCCTGAATTGACCGCCTGCGCTGTTGCCGGCAAGCCGTTTCTCCCATGCTTCGCGCTGAGGCCGGCCGCGCTTTCCGGCTGCGCGCCAGAATTCCAGTATGTCGGAGGGAATCTCGAAGGGCGGATGATCCCAGCCCAGTGTCTTGCGTGCAAGGGCCACTTCATCAGCGCCCAGAGGCGCGCCATGGGTCGCCGCGGTGCCCTGCTTGTTGGGCGCGCCATAACCGATGATCGTCTTGCACGCTATGAAAGAGGGCTTGTCGCTGGTCTGTGCTGCTTCGAGCGCCGCCGCAACGGCCTGAGTGTCGTGCCCGTCGACATGCGTCACATTCCAGCCCGAGGCGGCGTAGCGTGCCAGTTGGTCGGTCGAATCCGCCAGGCTCACCTTGCCGTCGATCGAGATGCCGTTATTGTCCCACAGTACGATCAGATGGTTGAGCCTGAGGTGGCCGGCAAGCGTGATCGCCTCTTGCGAGATGCCTTCCATATGGCAGCCGTCGCCGGCCAGCGCATAGATGCGATGATTGACGAGGTCGCTACCGAAACGGGCATTGAGATGGCGTTCTGCAATCGCCATGCCGACGGCATTGGCGAGACCCTGGCCCAGCGGTCCGGTGGTCGTCTCGATGCCTTCCGCATGGCCATATTCCGGGTGGCCCGCGGTCTTCGAGCCGAGCTGGCGGAAATGCTTGAGCTGGTCGAGTATCATGTCCTTGTAGCCAAGGAGGAAAAGCACCGAATAGAGCAGCATCGAGCCGTGACCGGCGGAAAGCACGAAGCGGTCGCGATCCGGCCAATGCGGGTCTGCGGCGTCGAATTTGAGGAAGCGCGAAAACAGCACCGTGGCGATGTCGGCCGTTCCCATGGGCAGGCCCGGATGGCCGGAATTCGCCTTCTGAACGGCGTCCATGCTCAAGGCCCTTATCGCATTGGCATAGGTCCTGAGCTTCAGGCGCTCCTCATCCGAATACAGTGTGGCGCTAAGGGGGATCGCGACTGGCGCGGCCGTGTCGGATGTCATGGGCTGCTCGCTTTCGGTAATGCGGGGGGCCAGAGATAGCATCCGAGCCTCTTGAGTCAACCTCCCGGGACGACAAGCGAGGCGGTTGCGCGGATGGGCGGCTGCGCCTAACTTACGGTGGTGCCGGAAGGGATTCGCTGAGGCCGGCCAGCGGTTGGGGTGAAATGGCGGATACGCGCAAGCTCGACGAGGCGTTCAATCGGTTCGATGCAGCGCTCAGGCAGTTTGAAGCCGCTCTCGAGCGGCAGAATGAGCGCAAGTCGCACGAAGAGTCGCTCGAAGCGGCAGCCGAGGCTTTACGGCTCGACCGCTCGCGCCTGGCGCAGGAGCTCGACGGCGTGCGCGCCAAGGCGACCGACCTCGTCACCACCAACCATAAGGCCGTCGGCAAGATCGATGCGGCGATGTCGCGCATCCGCGCTGTTCTGCACAGCAACAGCGGAGGATCCTAAGAGAGCCCGATGTCGCAAGTGATCGTCCAGGTCAATGACCGCCCCTATACGATGCAGTGCCCGGATGGCGAGGAAGACCATCTGCGCGAGCTGGCGAAGCTTCTCGACACGGAAGTCTCGCGCATCAAGAGCAATGTCGGGACCGTTGGCGACATCAGGCTCCTGGTGATGGCAGGCCTCATGGTGGCCGACCGGTTGTCGGAATCGGTGCTCCGCATCGAGGAACTCGAGGACCAGTTGCGCGGCGCCCGTGAAGCGCGCAATGCCACGGTCCAGCAAGCTCGTGAAATGGAAGTGAAATTCGCCGAGCGCCTGGAGCTTGCGGCGCAGCGCCTTACCGGCCTCGCGGGCAAGCTCGGCTAATATTGCCCCTTGAATCTACTCTTATTATCCTGATGGATGCTTCAAGGCTCACCCTGGAATTGCCATGCTGCAAGCCTGTCTCAATGGGGCGCGCTCCCGCAAGGACCACCCGCGAGTTCCCCTGACGCCTGAGGAACTGGCGCTCGATGCCCTGCGTGCCGCCGCCGCCGGTGCCGCGGAACTCCACGTCCATCCGCGCGATGCTCAAGGGGTCGAGACGCTCGCTGGGGATCATATTCCACCCGCGAGGGTATCCGAACCGACAAAGTCCGAGGCTTCGACCAGATGGGTGATTGGACGGTGCTGCCCGATTATGTGTCGGTCAATCTCAGCGAAGACGATGCCGGCGATATCATCGCGCTCATGACCGCCAAGGGCATCGGTGTCGAAGCCGGACTTGCTACGCTCGCCGATGCCCACAGATTCGTGAAGCTTGCGAGCGTGAAAAACTGCCTGCGTGTCCTGGTCGAGATCGATTTCGAGAAGGATGTCGCGACGGCACTGCGCCTTGCCGATGCGATCATGCGCATTCTCGCCGACAATCGTGTCGGGCTGCCGATCCTCCTGCATGGCTTCGAGGAAACCATGTGGCCGCTTTACCGCAAGTCGGTGGCGCTGGGGGTCGATGCGCGTCTCGGCTTCGAAGATGGCATCCTTCTGCCGGACGGCCGCATTGCCGCCGACAATCACGACATCATCGCTGCTGCCCGGAAACTGACTCAAGGGCGATAAATCCTGGGTGTGGGTTCCTGAACCTGCTTCTGGATTTCGCCGCCCTATGCGCCTACATAGGGATCGGCGAGCTGCCCGGTGCGTGAGGAGATCTTTTCCCTGGGGCCTATACGATTCTCGCGGGAGCTGTCCCTAGGCTTGGCCGTGGCCTTGCCCACACGGCGCCCACCTACACTTGTAGGTACCCGGGATCGTCATTCTCCCACGGCCAAGGCGGCCCGCCGCTCGATCACGATCCCATCAGATCGAATCGATTAGACGTGATAAACGTGATCCGAGTCCCACGCATCTGACCGATGCGCATGAAAAAGAATACGAAGCGAGGGTTGACATGCATGTTGCTAAGCGCTCCGGCGATCTTCTGGACCAAAAGCGCCGGGCGAGGACGGCCGCCAATGCGGCGCGTACGCAAGCTCACAAAAACCTCGGCGAAAGAGCGGGATTGATGCTGGCGCAGCATGAACTGCCGGTAGACCGCTTCAACGGGCAGATTTCCGTTTCGGGATTCTATCCCTATCAAGCCGAAATCAATGTTCTGCCGCTCCTCGCCCGCCTTGTCAGTGAAGGCTGGCAGACGGCTTTGCCGGTGGTCATGGCGAAAGGCGAGCCTCTGACTTTCCGGGCCTGGGCGCCGGGCGAACCTACCGGCCGCGGCATATGGGATATCCACATCCCGCTCGAAACCGCGGTCGAAGTCGATCCCGATGTGCTCCTGGTGCCGATGCTGGCCTTCGACCGGCGCGGCTACCGGCTCGGCTATGGCGGCGGCTTCTATGACCGCACGCTTGCCGAATTGCGCAAGCTCAAGCCCGTCACCGCGATCGGTGTGGCCTATGCCGAACAGGAAATGGACGAGGTTCCAGTGGCGCCTTATGACCAGCCGCTCGATTGGATCCTGACCGAGCGCGGCGTTATCTAACCGAAGCGCTGATCGCAACATGCGCCTTCTGTTTCTCGGCGATGTCGTCGGCCGGACCGGCCGTGAGGCGGTGGCGCGCGTCCTGCCGCAACTGCAACAGCGCCACGCCCCCGATCTCGTCGTCATCAACGGCGAGAATGCCGCGCACGGTTTTGGCATCACCGAGGAGATCTATCTGGGGCTTGTCGATGCCGGCGCCGATGTGGTGACGCTCGGCAATCATTCCTTCGACCAGCGCGAAGCTCTTATCTTCATCGAGCGCGTGCCCAATATGCTCCGCCCACTGAATTATCCGCCGGGTGTGCCGGGCAAGGGAGTGGGCATCTTCACTGGCCGCAACGGCAAGCGCGTACTGGTGATGAACATCATGGGCCGGGTGATGATCGAGCCGCAGCTCGACGATCCGTTCCGCGCCGTCGACCGCGAGCTCGAAATGTGCCCGCTGGGTGATGGTTGCGATGCGGTGATCATCGATTTCCACGCCGAGGCGACGTCGGAGAAGATGGCCTTCGGCCATTATGTCGACGGACGCGTCAGCGTTGTCGTCGGCACTCATACACACGTGCCGACCGCCGATCACCAGATCCTCAGAGGCGGCACCGGCTATATCAGCGATGCCGGAATGTGCGGCGATTATGATTCGGTGATCGGCATGGCCAAGGAAGAGCCGCTGCAGCGATTTCTGCGCAAGCTCCCGGTCGAGCGCATGCGCCCGGCCGAAGGCGAGGCGACGATCTCAGGGATCGCGATCGAGACCGACGATCAAACCGGTCTTGCGGTCAAGGTCGCACCGCTGCGCATTGGCGGCCGACTGTCCGAGGCGCGGATCGATTTCTGGTAGCTTCTGGATGGCCGCCTCGGAGGGCGGCCATGAACTTTTCGGCCCGATGCTTTTTAACGCCGGCCCAGGAATTCCGGGCGAGCCCTGCGGGGAGGCCGGTTGCCGCGGGCTTCGCTCGCCATCTGTTCCATGACCGTGGCGGCGCGGGTCCATTCGGTCTCGGCGCGGGAAATATCGCCACTCCTCAGCGCATCATTGCCGGCCTGAAGATGGCTTTCGGCGGCTTGCGAAATTTCGCTCAGCGTCGCGATTGCGGCAAAGGCCCGCCCCGAGGGGGCGGCGCTGGCGAGGGAACGAACCTTCTTGAGAGCCGCGGCACAGGCCGGGCCCGCCATGCCTTCCGCCGCAAAAACAATACCGTTCGCTGAACCTGGCTTCACCGTCATGGGTACGCTCCTGTTACTCACTTTCCATTCAAATTGGGCGATCCGCCTTAAGGACGGGTTAAGCCAGCTGCAGCGCTTGTTAATCTTGTCGGGAGAGGTTTATAAGGCCTGAAAATTCGAGTTTTGAGGGTCTATGGCAGGTCATTCCCAATTCAAGAATATCATGCACCGGAAGGGCAAACAGGACGCCATCCGGTCACGGCTGTTTTCCAAGCTCGCTCGCGAAGTGACGGTGGCGGCGAAGACCGGTCTGCCCGACCCTGAGAAGAATCCAAGGCTCAGGCTGGCGGTACAGAATGCCCGCGCCGAAAACATGCCCAAGGACAATATTGAGCGCGCCATCAAGAAGGCGCTGGGCGGTGATGCCGACACGTATGAAGCGATCCGCTATGAAGGCTATGGGCCGGGTGGCGTCGCCATCATCGTCGAGGCGCTCACCGACAACCGTAATCGCTCAGCCAGCAATGTGCGGTCACTGTTTGCGAAATATGGCGGCAATCTCGGCGAGACCGGGTCCGTCGCCTTCATGTTCAACCGCGCCGGCGAGATTACCTATAAGGCGAAAGCAGGTTCGGCCGATCAGGTGATGGAAGCCGCGATCGAGGCGGGCGCCGATGACGTGCAATCGGATGAAAATGGCCATGTCATCCTGTGCGCCTTCGAAAGCATCGGCGAGGTGACGTCCGCACTTTCCGCCAAACTCGGCGAGGCCGAGACGGTGAAGGTGGTGTGGAAGCCGCAGACGGTGACCCCGGTCGATGAAGAGACCGCGCAGTCGCTGATGAAGCTCATCGATTCGCTCGATGAGGATGATGATGTGCAGAATGTCTTCACCAATTTCGAAGTCTCCGATGAAGTGATGAAGAAGCTCACCGCCGCGTGAGGGTTCTAGAGGGGGTCTCTATTGTGGCTCAGCTGTGGCCTATTTTGGTCTGTCGGCTGTAGGCGGCCTTCCGCCAAGAAGTCATCACTGAACCCGCGCTCAAGAGCAGCGTGCAACGATTCCCAGCGCGGATGACGATCGACTTTTCCTTGCAAGACGAGATGCCTAGTTTGTTTTGCTCACGGCTGCATCATGCTATCTGAAGTATGAGGCCACCATGAAAAACATAACGCTTAGAAGCCGAGTTACTTCAAGAACTCCAGCACCGCCTGATTGAATGCCTTGGGATCCTGCAGCATGGCGAAATGGCTGAGGCCCGGCAGGATCACGAGTTTCGCGCCCGGAATAGCCTTCGCTATCTCGACATCGTGCTCCTGGCGGATCGCCTCATGGCCGCGGCTGTCCATGGCGATGACGCGATATTGCTTGGCGAATTCCGGCACCTGGCCGCCGAAATAATCGGTATTGCCCAAGCCGCCATGGAGCAGGATGAGGGGCGAGCCGTCGCCCCAAATCGCATAATAGATCTTGATCCCGTTCACTGCGCCTCGCCGGTTTCGGTGGGTGCCGGCAGGGGAAGGGGGACCGGAAGCGTCTTCCACAGTTTTTCTGCCCGCAAAGGCAGAAGCGCGAACCAGGCCGCCCAGATCACTACGGCGAATGACTGAAGAAATATGCGCACGACATTTCTCCATGAAGCGGTAAAGGATGCTATGCCTCGCGGGATGGCACTGTCCATTGTCCGAATCATCGGCATCGACCCTGGTCTCAGGCGCACCGGCTGGGGCATGATCGCCTGCGAAGGCACGCGGCTCTCGCATATCGCCGATGGCATTCTGACCAGCGATCAGACGCGCTCGCTGGCCGAAAGACTGGTGCAGTTGCGCGAGCAGCTGGCCAAGGTCATCGC
>VAZZ01000038.1:13999-14370 GCA_005884715.1 Alphaproteobacteria bacterium
GCCCCGAACCAGGTCAAGAAGACGGTGGTCGGCACCGGGCATGCCGATAAGGACCAGATCCACCATATGGTGAAGGTACTGCTGCCCAGGGCGCAGCCCAAGTCGGCCGATGCCGCCGATGCGCTCGCCATTGCCATCTGCCATGCCCATCACCGGGGCGCGCAGAGCCTGGCGAAACGGCTCGCCCGTTCTTGACTTGTTCTTAATGTCCTTTTAGGCAATAGGACGAGGGATTCACGGGATCATGATCAGCAAGCTCAAAGGCCGCATCGATGCTTACGGACCGGACTGGGTCGTCATCGACGTGAACGGTGTGGGCTATCACTGCTTCTGTTCGGCCAAGACGCTCTCGGCACTGCCATCGCCCAACG
>VAZZ01000304.1 GCA_005884715.1 Alphaproteobacteria bacterium
GAATAGCGCAGACCCTGGAGATAGTGACCGCGTAGAACCGTGGCGCCGCCGAAATCATGGGCGACGACTTCCGGGCGATCCAGTGACCAATGCGAAAGCATTTCGGCCAGAACCAGGTTCTGCACGCCAAGCGAGACATCCTGCCCTGCCCGCTTCTCGGACTCGCCATAACCCAGGAGATCGAAGAAATAGACGGTCCTGTGGCGGGCCAGCCACGGCGCGATCCGCCGCCAGACCTGCGACGAAAAAGGCGTGCCATGGACGAGGACAAGCGGGTGGCCCGAACCCAGGCGGCCCCAGGCAATGCGCTGATCGCGAAATTCATGATTATGGTCGAGATGAAGCTTGAGCGTGGTCATGTCCAGCATCATTCACGGCGAAGCGGCCAGCGCAAGGCGCTTCCGGATTCATTTACGTTCACGAACCGACCGGCGCGGCGCGGACGAAGACGAGAGAAATCAGGCCGGCAATCGCGGCAAGAACGACGCAGATTGACGATGAGCGGACCGGCCGATGCCAATCCGTTGTTGATGGCGGACGCAACGCCCGATTTCTTATCCGGCGCCGAGTTGAGCGCCGTCGCTGTCAGGGGCGCCACGGTCAAGGTGAGCCCGATGCCAAACAGCATGACGCCCGGCAGCACACCGGCAAGATATGTCGTATCCCTGCCCAAAGAGACAAGCGCCAGCATGCCCGCGGCACAAAAGAGGGGACCAACCCCCATGAACCAGCGGGGACCAAGGCGCGATGAATATTTGCCGACCTGGCCAGAACCGAGCCCCAGCATCACGGAAACCGGCAGGAAGGCCGCCCCCGCCGCGGTAGCCGAGAAGCCCGCGACAGTTTGCAGGAAATAGGAAAACAGAAATCCGAAGCCGCCGAATGCGGCATAGAGCAGGAGCGTTGCGGCATTGGTGGCCGAAAAGTTTCTGTTGCGAAAGAGCACCAGATCGACCAGCGGATGGGAGGCATGGCGCTGCCACCAGACAAAAGCGCCAAAACACACAACCCCCGCCACAATTGCTGCGATGGCCGTTGCCGGCCAGCCATTTGCCGGACCCTCGATGAGCCCGAAGGTTATGCCGCCAAGAAAGAGAAAGGCCAGGATTGCGCCGGACCAGTCGATGCCTATGCCACGTCTTGTCGGCGCCTTGTCCAGCGCAGCATAGCCGATCACCATCGCAATGAAGACAAGCGGCACATTGAAGAGGAAGATCGCGCGCCATGAAAACAGATCGACGAGATAGCCGCCCAGCAGGGGGCCGATCGCCAGCACGATCGAGGTTGCCGCGGTCCAGTAGGCGATGGCACGGCTGCGCATATACTTGGGCAGTTGCGCGTTGAGGACGGCAAGCGACACAGGTGTGAGAAGTGCACCGGCGACACCGAGAAGGCTTCGAAATAGAATCAGCGTCAAGCCGCTCCACGCCAAAGCACATATGAGCGATAATGCCAGAAAGGCGCCGGCGCTCCACAGGTAGACGCGCCTCAAGCCCATCAGATCGCCGAGCGAGCCGCCAAAAAGAATGCAGGATGCCAGCGTCAGATTGTAACCGTCGACCACCCATTGCAGGCTGGAAAACGGGACTTGCAAAGTCCTGCCAATGCTTGGCAGCGCCAGGGTAGCGACACTTTCGCCCAGCATGACGGCGCTGCTTCCCAGAATTGCCGCGGCGATGATCAGGATGTCCGGTGATATGCCAAAGCGGTGCATCGCCATTGTGTATCCATCGACAAGTGTCGCAGGATTGCTTCATTACCGCGAACATGG
>VAZZ01000305.1 GCA_005884715.1 Alphaproteobacteria bacterium
TGTGCAGACAACGTCTATGAGATGCCTTTGAGAACCGTGTCGATGAAGGGAAGAAAGCCGGCGGTGGCACCGGCATCGACCGGCAAGGTCACGCCGGTGATGCCGCTCGACAGCGGCGAGGCGAGAAACAGCACGGCATTCGCCACTTCCTCGGGAGTCACCATGCGCTGCAGCGGATAAAGCCTGGTGACACGGGGGAGGAGAAGCGGTTCCGCTTCGAGACGGTGGTCCCAGGCGTGGGTCCGTGTCGATCCTGGACATATGCTGTTCGAACGGATGCCGTGCGCGCCATATTCGACCGCGATGGCGCGCGAATAGGCCTCGATGCCGGATTTCGCCGCGGCGTAAACGGGATTGCCGAAATGCAGGAGCGCATTCACCGAGCTCACGAAAACGATGCTACCTACCTTGCGCGCCAGCATCGAAGGCAAAAGGCTCTGGGTAAAATGCATGACGCCGGAAAGATTGAGCTGCAACTCTCTGGTGATCACATCCGCGGTCAGATCCTCCATGAGTTCGGCCCGCGTCCAGCCGGCATTGTTGATGAGGCAATCGGGGGCGCCGAATTTGGCCACGATATTCTCCGCCGCCTTGCCGATCGAGGCGGGATCCAGAAGGTCGAAGACTTCGAGATGATCGGGCGCTATGGGCTCTGCCGTCCTTACATCCTGGTCGCAGGCGATGACGGTAGCGCCTGCCTGGGCAAAGGCTTCCACCAGAGCGGAACCGATGCCGCCGCCCGCTCCCGTGATGACCACTCGTTTTCCCTTCAGTCCTGTCATGACGCCTCGCCTTTTTCCACAGTTTGATCTGCAAGATCGAAGTCAGCAATATGCAGTTTGTTTTTCAGTATTTCTGGCCATATGCAATAAAGGCGTTCTCCTTTCTTCCCATTTGGCCGTCCGGTCTCCCGGCGCCCCGTCAAACAAGGAGCATCCTGATGAAGAAGCAGGTTTTCGGCACGTCGCATGTCCCGCTCTCGCCCGCCGTCAGGGCGGGAGACTTCGTCTATGTCTCGGGCCAGGTGCCGGTCGATGCGCAGGGCAATATCATCGCTGGTGATATCAAGGCGCAGACCCGCCAGGTGCTCGACAATGTCAAAACGGCCTTGGCGCTTGCCGGAGCGACGATGGACGAAGTCGTCAAGACCACTGCCTGGCTGCAGGATGCGCGTGATTTCGGCGGCTTCAATCAGGTCTATGGCACCTATTTTCCCAAGGAGCCGCCGGCGCGTTCGACCGCCGAGAGCCGCCTGATGATCGATATCAAGGTCGAGGTCGAAGCGATCGCCTATTCGCCGAGAAAATAATGCGCATCTTCACGGCATCGCTTGCGACCGAGACCAATAGGTTTTCGCCAGTGCCGACGGACCGGGCGAGCTTCGAGATGGCGCTCTGCGCGCCACCCGGCAGGCATCCGGAAACGCCGACTCTGTGCTCCTCGCCGATATGGTGCTGCGTCGCAGGGCACGCGAAGACAGGAAGCTGATGGTGATCGAGGGCACCGCGGCCTGGGCCGCGGTCGTGCGTATCGCCGGCAGCGAGATCGACGTCATCCTCAATACCAACCGGACGCAGACTTTCGAGCCCGATGTCTTTGCCAATCTCGGCATCGATCCGCTGAGCCAGCCGCTTCTCTTGGTGAAGTCGACCAATCACTTCTATGCCGGTTTCGCGCCGATCGCGTCAGAGATCATCTATGTCGCGGCAGGGGCGGCCTATCCGAACAAGCCGCGAGACGAATTACCGCAAGCTCACGCGCAGGATCTGGCCCAGAGTGGAAGATCCGTTTGCGTAGTTTACCTTGCCCCGCAAGCGCAGCGGGGAGAGGGTAGAAAGCTCCCAGATTTGCCTTCCAGCCTCATCTCTGATTGAAAAGGCTTGAGGAGGCATCCGAATCAGCCATGGCGCCGCCCCGTCTTCATCTCGTCGTACCTGAGACGACCGACCAGCATGCGCAGCGCTGCTTTGCGGCAGCCTGTAGCGCGGGCGATGTCGCCAGCGCGCTAGCACCCGGCGACCTGGTTGCAGCCTTGGTGCCGCTTGCCGTCAAGCATAGCGTTGCGCTGCTGAGCATGGATGAAAAACATGCGCGCAACTGCGACGGCATCGAAGTCACAACGCGCGCCGATTACGATCATGCCCGCAAACTCCTCGGCCCCGACAAGATCATCGGCGCGCTCTGCGGCACCTCGCGGCATGTGGCCATGGATCTGGCGGAAGCCGGCGCCGACTATGTCGGCTTCCATCAGGCCCGCCTCAAGCCCCATGATGAACCGATCATCGCCTGGTGGTCGGGCCTGTTCGAGGTGCCCTGCATCGCCGTCGATCCGGTAGGGCCCGAGCAGCTTGCCGCATTGTTGACGCAACAGCCGGATTTCATCCGTCCGCCGGATTCGATTTGGACATCGCCAGAGGAGGCCAGGCGCATCGTCACCGAACTGATGCAGGCGATAGCGGAACGGGCACCATGAAACTCAAGCTTGCTCTCATCCTTTGCCTGGCGCTTGCCGGTCCGGCCATGGCGCAGAACTCCTATGAGGAGGCCGTCTCCCTCTATGAAGACAAGGACTACAAGGGTGCCCGCGAGATCGCCGAAGCCGCGGCCAAGACGGGCGATGCGCGCGCCATGGCGATGCTTGGCGTGCTCTATCAGAAGGGTCTTGGCGTCGAGGCCGATCTCAATAAGGCAGTCGACTGGTATGCGCAGGCCGCCGAGAAGAACAATCTCGGGGCGCAATATTCGCTTGCCGAAATCTATCTCGATGGCGCGCTGGGCGAGCCCGATCCGGAGCGCGGGCGCTTCTGGCTGACGAAGGCAGCGGGGCAGGGCAAGCCCGAAGCCGAGCACCGGCTTGGCCTGCTCGCCGCGGCTGAAACGCCGCCCGACTGGTTCGAGGCCGCCGACTGGTTCCGCAAGGCGGCGGATCAGGGCTATCCGGATTCGCAGTACAATCTGGGCGTACTCTATGCCGAGGGCAAAGGGGTCGATCAGAGTAAGATCAAGGCCGGTGAATGGTTCGCCAAGGCGGCGGTCAAGGGTCACCCCGATGCAGCGCTTGATTACGGCATCATGGTATTCCTCGGCGATGGTGTGAAGAAGGACGAGAAGGTCGGCGCCGAATGGATGTTGGTCTCGGCGCGGCACGGCAACCCGGTGGCGCAGAATCGCGTCGCGCGTCTTTATGCAACAGGGCGCGTCTTCGAGGTCAATCCGGCGGAAGCGATGAAGTGGCATATCCTCGCCAAAGCCGGCGGACGCAGCGATGCCTGGCTCGATGATTTCGTCGCTCGCTTGCCGTCAGCGGCGCAGAAGGAGGGCGAGGCCCGCGCCCGCGACTTCAAGCCCGGCTAGAGCGCACGTCGATGCGGACATCATGATTCCGGTATTCCGTTTCGTCAGCTGCACTTTGTCGCAATCTTTGTGTGATTAGCGCTGGGGCAAAGCGTAATTTTCAGCTGTGGCGGAACATCCACAAGGGTTCGTGCGTTAGTGCAAGCTTTTGCTACCCGATATCGCAAATGCAATTCATGCCTTGATCTCGCCATCGCCTTCCGCCAATCACGCTGATATGAATTCTGCACCTGCTCAATCCCGCCGTGACCATCGCGTTGATTTTTTGCGCGGGCTGGCGCTCGCCATCATCTTCGTCAATCACGTGCCGGGCAATTTCTACGAGAAGCTCACACCGAAGAATTTCGGATTCTCGGACGCTGCGGAAATTTTCGTCATCCTTGCCGGCTTCGCTTCGGCCTATGCCTATTTCTCGCGCTTCGAGCGTGGCGAAATCTGGGAGGCGGTGTGCAAGGCCTGGCGGCGTGCCGGAGTGCTCTATATGAGCCATGTGGTGACGACGGTCGCGGCGGTCGCATTGCTCTGCTTTGCCTCGCTCTATTTCATGCGCCCGGACTATCTCAGCGATACGATCGTCTACATGGACATCAAGCCCTTGATGGATGATCCGATGCGCGGCTTCATCGGCCTGATCACGCTCGGCCATCAGCTCGGCGATTTCAACATCCTGCCCATGTATATGGGCTTGCTGGTGATGCTGCCGGCCATCATGGTGCTGGCGAGGCTGAGCCTGCGGCTTCTCCTCGCCGTGTCGGTGACATTGTGGTTCGCAACCGCGCTATTTGCCATCGATGTGCCGAATTATCCGATGCCGGGCGGCTGGTTCTTCAATCCGCTGGCCTGGCAATTGCTGTTCGTCATCGGCTTCGTCCTCGGCCAGCGTCAGCGCGAAGCGCAGCCCATGCCGTTCTCCAGGCTTCTCTATGGCCTTTGCGTTCTCTACCTGCTGTTCGCATATTGGTGGGTACCTTTCGACTGGCTGATCAATTTCTCCGGCATCGACTTGCCGGGGAGGATCTGGGGTTTCGAGAAAGGCTATGTAGCCTGGCCGCGCCTGCTGCATGTGCTGGCGCTTGGCTATGTGGTGATGATGTCGCCGCTTGGCCGCCTGATGCACCTGATCCCGAAGACGAATTCCCTCACCGCCATGGGACGCCATTCGCTACCAGTGTTCTGTGCAGGCTCGCTCCTGTCGATGACCGGCGCGGTCATCCGCTATGAATGGGGCGGCGGCATCTCTCATGACACGATCATCATCGCGACGGGCCTGGTCGTGATGGCGATCTTCGCCCGCATCCTTGACGGCCGCAGGCCCGCCCCGCCCAAGGTCTTGCCGATCGGGCACCCCGTCACCACATGATATAGTCGGAACGGTGAAGTCCCTGGCCGGGCAAAAGCACCGGTGCAGACCATCTTCTCACCCGGGCGCCTTGGTTCGCCTCAATCCAGATTTTTGCCGGGCAAGAGGCGCTCACATCAGAGTGGCTCACATGGCCCTAATTTCATTCGGACGGCATGGCGTGAGCGGTATTGTCGCCGCTCTTCTCATTCTTCTACCCACCATCGCTGCGGCCCAGCTTCCTTGTGCGGCGCGCGATGAAATCGTCAGCGAGATCACCCAGCACTTCAAGGAGGCGCCTGAGGCTACGGGGGTGACGCCGCAGGGGATGCTCCTCGAGGTCTTCGTCTCCGAGGCGCGCAGCTGGACGATCCTCCTCACCACGCCGCAGGGCGTTTCCTGCATCGTCGCGGTCGGCGAGAACTGGGAGAGGGAGCCCGAGGTCGGCTTCTAGAATGGAAACACCGGATGATGCGCCTTCCGCAGCGAAACGGGATATAATAAGACGTGCTTCATGAGCACTTCCATCTTTGACCGTGACTTGCCCAAAACCCAGGCCAATTACCAGCCGCTGACGCCCTTGTCTTTCCTCGCTCGTGCCGGTGCGGTCTATGCCGAGCATACCGCCATCATCCATGGCAGCCAGCGCTTCACCTATAGGGAGTTCTATGGCCGCTGCCGCAGGCTTGCCGCAGCGCTCGCCAAGGCCGGCATCAGGCGCGGCGACACCGTCTCGGCACTCCTCGCCAATACGCCGGCAATGCTCGAAGCCCATTACGGCGTGCCGATGGCCGGCGCCGTGCTCAACACGCTCAACACCAGGCTCGATGCCGCCGTCATCGCGTTCTCGCTCGATCATGCCGAAACCCGTCTCGTCCTCATCGACACGGAATTCTCGGGCCTCCTGAAGGAAGCGCTCGGCCTGATGAAGGGGCCAAGGCCGGTCATCATCGATTATGTCGATCGTGAATTCGTTCCCGACGGCAAGCGCCTCGGCTCGATCGACTATGAGAGCTTCATCGCCAATGGCGATCCCGATTTCGCCTGGGCGATGCCCGATGATGAATGGGATGCGATTTCGCTCAATTATACGTCAGGCACCACCGGCAATCCGAAGGGCGTCGTATGCCATCATCGCGGCGCCTATCTCGTGGCGCAGGGCAATGTCCTCACCCAGCAGATGCGCAAGCATCCGGTTTATCTGTGGACGCTGCCGATGTTCCACTGCAATGGCTGGGGCTATCCCTGGTCGATCTCGATCATGGGCGGCACGCATGTCACCTTGCGGGCGGTCAGGGCAAAAGCGATCTGGCAGGCGCTCGCAGAGCACAAGGTCACCCATCTCTGCGGTGCGCCGATCGTGATGGCGACCATCCTCAATGCGCCCGAGGGAGAGAAGACGAAGCTTCCGCATGTGGTCGAGTTCACCACCGCTGCAGCACCGCCACCCGAGATCGTGCTGGCGCGCATGGCGGAAGCTGGCTTCAACGTCACCCATGTCTATGGCCTGACCGAAACCTATGGTCCGGCCGTGGTGAATGACTGGGACGCGGATTGGGACAGGCTCGACATATCGGCCAGGGCAGCCAAGAAAGCGCGCCAGGGCGTCAACTACATCCCGCTCGAAGCGCTGACCGTGATGAACCCCGAAACCATGGAGCGCGTTCCGGCCGATGGCAAGACGCTCGGCGAAGTCATGTTCCGCGGCAATATCGTGATGAAGGGATATCTCAAGAACCGGCAGGCAAGCGAAGAGGCATTCAAGGGCGGCTGGTTCCATTCGGGTGATCTAGCCGTCCTGCATGAGGATGGCTATGTGCAGCTCAAGGACCGCTCCAAGGATATCATCATCTCGGGCGGTGAAAACATTTCCTCGATCGAGGTCGAGGAAGTCCTCTACAAGCATCCTGCCGTGCAGGGTGCCGCCGTCGTCGCCAAGGCGGATGAGAAATGGGGCGAGACCCCTTGCGCCTTCATCGAATTGAAGCCGGGCATGAGTGCCACCGCGGATGAGATTGTCGAATGGTGCCGCAAGGGCCTCGCCCGCTTCAAAGTGCCAAAGCATGTGGTCTTCGCCGAACTGCCCAAGACCTCGACCGGCAAGATCCAGAAATTCAAGCTGCGCGAGATGGCGAAGGAGGTTTAGCCCAAGCCGTTCTGCTTCCTACGTCAGTTGCATTGAAGTACGAGGTAAACTGGCGCAAAGGAACGCCACATGAAAGTCTTCGACATCACCTATCACGGCGAAACCGTCACTCTCGCCGATCTTCCGGAATACCGGAAATTCTACGGCAAGCTCAAAAGTGGCCTGTGGGAACCCCGGACCTTCCGCACACTGAGCGATCAGCTTGGCCCCCAAGTCACCTATATCGATATCGGCGGCTGGATCGGTGTCACGCCGTTCTGGGCGGCCAAGCGGGCGAAACGGGTGATCGTGGTCGAGCCCGATCCCAAATGCCGGACCATCCTCAAGGCGCTTCTGCCCCACTATAACAATGTGACCCTCCCCGAATGCGCTCTCTCATCCAACTCCTGTCTGACCCTCAATGCGGTGGAAGATTTCGGCAGTTCGGAGACAAGTGCCTTGGCCATTGGCGATGGTCGCTCGATCGAGGTCAAGGGCTGCTCGATGGCGCAATTGCTGAGAGAGGCCGGCCCCGGCCCCGTCTTCATCAAGATCGATATCGAAGGATATGAATACGAGATCGAGGATGAGTTGAAGGTTCTCGATACCGACCAGGTGAGGGGCGTCCAACTGGCAGTCCATCCCGCCCTCTATGAACGCACCCTTGCCGGCTTTTTCCTCTTCCGTCGCGGCAGGACGCTTGCGGCAACCCTCAGGCTGGCAAGGCTTTACACCAGGCTTGCGCGGGTTGCCGCCGCCGGCCGGTTTCCCAGCCTGATGGCCTATCTCACCTCGGGCGTCGCTTTCAGCGTCTGTCCCAGGGGTGCCGATCTTCTTTTCGTTAACAAGGCGCCCCTGTTGCAATCTCACATTCCGGATCACACATTAGCTGGCCATCGAGGGAGCACAGCATGACGGCCGCCCAATATGAGACATCGGAAATCCTCATCGATAAAGTGTCGGACTGGCTGAAGCAGGTATCGTTGAGAAATACGGATCTCGAGACGGTCATCCGGGGCTGTTGCGAAAGGTTGGCCGCGACCGGCATTCCGCTGAAGCGCATCCATATCTCGCTCTCCATGCTGCATCCGCTCTACCGCGCGATGGGCTTCACCTGGCGGCGGGGCGAAGGACTCAAGGTCGAAGGCTATCGCCATGTCGAACCCGGCGAGGAGAAGAACGACCTCTTTCTCAAGAGTCCCTATTTCCACCTGCTGAGTCATAATCTCGAACATATGCGCCGACGCATCGATGTGGATGACGAGCCAGAATTCCCCATCTTCGAGGATCTCAGGAAAGAAGGCATCACCGATTATCTCGCTTTCGTTTCGGGCTTCGATGAGGAATGGACGCAAGGCATTCTGGGATCGTGGTCGACCGATCGCGCAGGTGGTTTCAATGAGAGCGATATCGCAGGCCTGCTCAAGATCCAGAGCCGGCTGGCAGTGGCGACGCGCGTCGCGGTACTGAGCCAGCTCGCCGGCAACATGCTCACCACCTATCTCGGCACCGGGGCGGGCAAGCGGGTGCTGTCGGGACAGGTCCAGCGCGGTGATGGCGAAACCATCCGTGCCGCGCTGATCATGGCCGATATGCGCGGCTCGACGGCGATCGCCGAACAGGCCGGGCGCCAGGTCTTTATTGATACGCTCAACCAGTTCTTCGATGCCATCGCGACGCCGTTCGGCGATGGCGGTGCTGAAATACTGAGCTTCCTCGGAGACGGATTCCTCGCCGTCATTCCCTGCGCCAGGCACCGGGGACCGTCCGAAATCGCGTGCCGCCAGGCGTTGGCCGCAGCCCAGAATGCCGTGGTGCGGATGAGGCAGCTCAATGAGCAGCGGCGCGCCGAAAGCCTGCCGGAGATCGGCTATGGTCTCGGCCTCCATGTCGGCAATGTCATGTTCGGCAATGTCGGGCTGAAGGACAGACTCACTTTCTCGGCCTTCGGGCAAGCGGTGAATGAAGTGCAGCGGCTGGAAAACCTGTCGAAAAAATATAAGACCCCGATCATTGCCAGCGATGAATTTGCCCTCTATAGCGGCGGCAACTAGAAAATGCTGGGGATCGAGACATTGCGCGGCACTGAGTACGATATGAAGGTTCATGCCCCCCTCGAAGGGAGCAAAGGAACAGTCACGGATTATGTGCCGGCCAGCAAGGCACGCGAACTTACCGATGCCGAGCAACTCGTCCTTCTGCATCGCGACAAGTATCTCATGCAGCGGCGCAAGGCGAGCTGATGGCGGTGCGGGGCGCAGTGCACTCCTTTTTGCTGGCAAGCGTGCTGCTTGCCGGCATCCTGCCTGCAGTGAGCCGTGACCTGACTTATGAAGACAAGCTGGCCGACGGCTTCGAGGGCAAGGATTTCGCACCTGAAGGCTTACGAGCAGAGTGCCGGGACGGTCGAGTTCGAGGACAAGGTGGTGAAGAGCGGCAAAGGCGCCCTGCGGCTCTCGGTGAAGCCGCTATGCAACGCGAGCGAGCCCCTGTGCAGCGAACGGGCCGAGGTTTGGGAGCTCAAGAAACTGAGAGTGTCGTATGAGAAGGGCGTATGGGTCGGCTTCGCGGTCAAATTCGAAGAACCGTTGCCCCTGGACGATCACCGCTACCTGATCGCCCAGTGGAAGCGTGAGATCGATGCCGGGACAGAGGGCGACTTCAGCCCGTTCCTGGCATTCCGGTACAATGAAGGCAGGCTCTTCGTCACGGTCGAAACCAATCTCGTGCCGGGCCGGGAAGGCGAGAAGGGCAAGCGGGCGCAATGCGGCAAGGGCGAAACGGCGGTCTGGCTTCGTCCCGACACCAACCAGGCAAGGGCGCTCGTCGCCTTTGATAAGAATTTCGGCCCGAAGAATGGGGATGAGTTCACAGCCTGCACCGACAAGATCACGGTGATCGACATTTCGCCGTCTATTCGAAGCCCGGCCCCGAGGGCACAGGCCATATCGAGCTTTTTGCCAATGACAAATGGATCGCCACCGTCACCGGGCGCATTGGGCACGCCGATAAGGGCCTGGGCGAGAACCAGTATTTCAAGTTCGGACCCTACCGGGCCGGCGCCCCAGGGGTCTGGGCTCTTTATTATGACGATTTCCGCCGCAGCCTGCGTTGTGCGGATGTTATCAACGCACAGATTTGCCCCTTTCCCTAGGGAGCAAAAAGCGGCTAGGCTTCTCTCATAAAGGGGGAGCGTTCAGGTCGACTATGTTGGCAAGGCGTAAGTCTGGACCGCAATGACGGCGGCAGGAGATATTCTCCGCATTGAGGATCTGGGCATCGGCTTTGCGCTGCACGCCTGGGATTTCGATGCGGTCAAAGGTGCGAGCTTCAGGGTATTGCCCGGGAAGGTGACGGCGCTTGTCGGCGAGTCAGGCTCCGGCAAATCAGTCATCGCCCAGACCATCATAGGCATCCTTCCGAGGCCTGGCCGCGTCAAGCACGGCAAGATCCTGTTTTCCGATCCGGTCAAGAACAAGACGACGGATCTCGCAAGCCTGGATGTTGACAGCGACAAATACCGCTTTATCCGCGGCGGGCGCATCTCAATGATCTTCCAGGAGCCGATGACCTCGCTGTCGCCGCTCCACACGATCGGCGATCAGGTGGGCGAGGCCTATCGCATCCATTTCCAGGCTCCGGAAAAGGAAGTCCGCACCCGTACCGAAGAAATGCTGGGGCTTGTCGGCTTTCCCGATCCCAAGCGCGCCTATGGCATGTATCCATTTGAATTATCTGGTGGTTTGCGCCAGCGGGCGATGATCGCCATGGCGCTGATCTGCCGGCCGGCGCTGCTCATCGCCGATGAACCGACCACCGCGCTCGACGTCACCATCCAGGCGCAGATCCTGCAACTCCTCAAGGACCTGCAGAAGAAGCTCAACATGGCGATCCTGATCATCACTCATGACCTCGGCATCGTGGCCAATATCGCCGATGAGGTCGTTGTCATCTATCGCGGTGAGATCATGGAAGCGGGAAGCGTTTCCGATATCTTCGCCGCGCCCCAGCATCCCTATCTCAAGGCGCTGCTGGCAGCGGTGCCGCATTTCGACATGAAGCCCGGCGAAAGGCTGAAGGCGCTGCGCGAAGTGCCGGTCAATGCCGGATCGCTGCTGGGGAAGGATAGCATTCGAAACCGCAAGACCGGCGGCATTCTCCTCAATGTGCGCAATATCGGCAAATCCTTCTCGACGCGCCAGTCCGGCTGGTTCGGCAAGAGCGATGTCCAGGAGATCCGCGCTGTCGACAATGTCAGCTTCGACATCAAGCAGGGCGAATGTTTCGGCCTGGTCGGCGAATCGGGCTGCGGCAAGACCACGGTCAGCAAGATCATCATGCGTGCGATCACCCCGGATGAGGGCGCGCTCACTTTCGATTGCGGTGAAGGGGCGGTCGACCTCCTCAAGGCCGAGGGGCAGAAGCTGCAGGCGATCCGCCGCCGCATACAGATGGTTTTCCAGGATCCCTTCAGCTCGCTGAGCCCGCGCATGACGGTACAGAACATCCTGAGCGAGCCGCTCGAAATCCACAATATCGGCAAGCCCGCCGAACGCAAGGAAACTGTGGAACGGCTGATGCAAGCGGTCGGCCTCGATCCGCGCTTTCTTTCGCGCTATCCGCACAGCTTCTCCGGCGGCCAACGCCAACGCATCGGCATCGCCCGCTCACTGGCGCTCGGTCCCAATCTGCTGATCTGCGATGAGCCGGTTTCGGCGCTCGATGTCTCCGTGCAGGCGCAGATCCTCAATCTGCTCAAGGATCTGCAGAAAGAGCTTGGCCTCACCTATCTGTTCATCTCGCACAACCTGGCCGTCGTCGATTACATGGCGGACCGCATCGCGGTGATGTGCCGCGGCCGCATCGTCGAGATTGCGCCGCGCGAGACCCTGTTCCGCAATCCGGTGCACCCCTATACGCGCGCGCTTCTGGCTGCCGTGCCCTATCCCGATCTCGGCCGTCCGCTCGATTTCAAGACGCTCAAGCTCGGCGGCGCCTCCGACGACAGTGCATGGGGCAAGGATTTCCGCGACGAGGGCGAAGGCCTCGACTATCGCGATCTCGGTGGCTCACATTGGATCCTTGCCCAGCGCGACCAACATAATCGGGAGTTAGGTCAATGAACTTACGGTTTCTCACGGGCCTTTTGGTCTTTTTGCTTTGCGCCGTGCCGGCAGCGGCGGGCTATATCGAGCCCGACTCACTGAAAGATAAGGTAACCAAAGGCGAGTTGCCGCCGATCGATGCAAGGCTGCCGCAACATCCGTTGCGCCTGAATATCACCGGCGAAGGCAAAGCCCCAGGCCAATATGGCGGCACCGCGCGCATTCTGATCGGCGGCCAGCGTAATATCAGCCTCATGACCGTCTACGGCTATTCGCGGCTCGTGCGCTATGACGAGAAGCTCGAGCTTCAGCCGGATTTGCTCGAATCCTACGACGTAAAGGAAGGCCGCATTTTCACCTTCCATCTCCGGGCGGGCCTTAGATGGTCGGATGGCGAACCGGTGACGACGGAAGATTTCCGCTACGCGCTCGAAGATGTGCAGTTCAATGAAGACCTGAGCAAGGTCGTCTCTCCCTATCTCCTCGTCAATGGCAAGCCACCGGTGTTCGAGATCATCGATGATCAGACGGTTCGCTATACATGGGAGGCTCCCAACCCGGACTTCCTGCCCCAGATCGCAGCACCGCAGGCGCTCAGCCTGGTCATGCCGGCCCATTATCTGAAGCAGTTCCATAAGAAATATCAGACCGAGGAAAAGCTCGATGAGCTGGTCAAGGCCAACAGCGAAAAGAAATGGACGGGGCTGCACATCAACAAGGCACGGCAGTACCGGCCGGAAAATCCAGACCTGCCGACGCTCGATCCGTGGCACAACGTAACCAAGCCGCCTTCCGAGCAGTTCGTCTTCGAGCGTAATCCCTACTTCCACCGCGTCGATCAGAACGGCCGCCAGCTTCCTTACATCGACCGTTTCGTCCTCAATGTGAGCTCGTCTTCGCTGATCCCGGCCAAGACCGGCGCCGGCGAGGCCGATCTCCAGGCGCAGAATATCGGTTTTGCCGACTATACTTTCCTTAAGGAGGCGGAGGGCTCGCATCCGATCAAGGTCAAATTGTGGGAAAGCGGCAGGGGATCGCGCGTCGCGCTCTTCCCCAATCTCAACTTCGAGGACCCGGTCTGGCGCAAGGTGTTGCAAGACGTGCGCTTTCGCCGGGCGCTGTCGCTGGCCATCGACCGCAACGAGATAAACCAGGCCAAGTTTTTCGGGCTGAGCACGCCCAGCGCCGACACTGTGCTGCCGGCAAGCCCTCTCTATCGCGAGGAATATGCCAAGGCCTATGCCGATTTCGATCCGACCAAGGCCAATGCGCTGCTGGATGAGATGGGCCTCGACAAGCGCGACAATGACGGCGTCCGCCTGCTCCCCGATGGCCGGCGCGCCGAAATCATCGTCGAGACGGCCGGCGAGGATCCGGTCGAGACGGATGTGCTCCAGCTCATCACCGATCACTGGGGTGCGGTCGGACTCAAGCTCGTGATCCGGACCTCGCAGACCGATGTGCTCAGAAGCCGCGTTATCGGCGGCACGACCATGATGACGATGTCTTCCGGTCTCGACAACGGCACCCCGACCGCCGACATGAATCCCAGAGCACTGGCGCCGACCAGCCACGAGCAGTTGCAGTGGCCGCAATGGGGCATCTTCGTCGAATCGGCCGGCGAGAAGGGGACCCAGGCCGATTTGAAGGAGGCCAAGGAACTCGACGATCTTTACGGTCAGTGGCACAAAGCCACCGACAGTCAGGCGCGGACCGACATATGGCATCGCATGCTGTCGCTCTATACGAGCCAGGTTTTCTCCATCGGCATCGTGAATGCCACCAAGCAGCCGGTCGTCATATCCTCGAAGCTGCGCAACGTGCCCGACAAGGGCCTTTATAGCTTCGATCCTACCTGCTATTTCGGCGTCTATGGCATGGATACGTTCTGGTTCGACAAGGAAGGCTCCTAAAGATGTTGCGCTACATCATATGGCGCATCCTCATGATGGTGCCGACGCTGGCGATCATCTCGGCACTCGTCTTCACCATTATCGAACTTCCGCCCGGCGACTATTTCGAAAGCTATGTGGCGGAACTCCAGGCCCAGGGTGAGAGCGTCAATGCCGAGCAGATCGAGCAGCTGCGCAAGGAATATGGCTTCGACAAGCCACCGATCATCCGTTATTTCCACTGGGTCGGCGGCATGCTCACCGGCGATTTCGGCTATTCCTTCGAATATCGGCTGCCGGTCATGGCTGTCGTCGGTGACAGGCTGTGGCTCACCATCGTTGTTTCCTTCACCACCATCATCTTCACCTGGCTGATCGCCTTCCCGATCGGCCTCTATTCGGCGACGCATCAATATAGCTGGGGCGACTACGGATTGACCTTCCTCGGATTGCTCGGCATCGCTATCCCCAACTTCATGATGGCGCTGGTGTTCATGTATCTCGCCAATGTGTGGTTCGGGACCTCGATCGGCCATCTCATGGATCCGCAATATATGGACCAACCGATGAGCTGGGCTAAATTCCAGTCCATCCTCGCGCATCTGTGGATTCCGGTGATCATCATCGGCACGCACGGAACCGCCGGCATGATCCGGCGGCTGCGCGCCAATCTCCTCGATGAACTGCAGAAGCAATATGTGGTGACGGCGCGCGCCAAGGGACTGCATCCGTTCCGGGCACTGGTCAAATATCCGTTGCGCATGGCGCTCAACTTCTTCATCTCCGATATCGGCTCGATCCTGCCGGCGATCATCTCGGGTGCCGAGATCACGGCCATCGTGCTGTCGCTCGAGACCACCGGCCCGCTGCTGCTCAGGGCGCTGAAGAGCCAGGACATGTATCTCGCGGGCTCGTTCCTGATGTTCCTCGCTTTCCTCCCGGTGATCGGCGTGCTCATCTCGGATCTGGCGCTGGCCGTGCTTGATCCGCGCATCAGACTGCAAGGCGGCAGCACCAAATGAACGACGTGACGCTGCTTCCGCCGCCGGGTCAACCGCTCAGTCATTATGTTTCGACGGCGCCGTTCGATCCCGCTTATGGCGAGGCGATGAGCGACCAGCAGAAGCGGGTGTTTCTTGCTTCGCAATGGAAGCTGATGTGGTGGAAATTCAAGCGCCATCGGCTCGCCCTCCTCTCCGCCATCATTCTTGCCTTTCTCTATACGATGATCATCATCGCCGAATTCCTCGCTCCTTATAATCTCGGAACCCGCAAGGTCGACAGCATTTATGCGCCGCCGCAAAAAGTGCGGCTGTTCCATGACGGAAACTTCGTGGGACCATTCGTCTATGGCCGGACGGTCCAGCTCAATATGGATACGCTCAAGCGCGAATATAAAGACAACCCCAAGGATGTGCAGAAGCTGCGTTTTTTCTGTCACGGCGATGCCTACAAGTTCTGGGGCCTTGTCGACAGCAACTTGCATCTGGTCTGCCCGGCCGAGCACGGCCAGGTCTTCCTGCTCGGCACCGACCAGCTTGGGCACGACTTGCTTTCGCGCATCATCTATGGCGCGCGCATCTCGATGACCATCGGACTTTTCGGCGTCGCGGTGAGCTTCATCCTCGGCATCGTCATCGGTGGCATTGCCGGCTATCGCGGCGGCGTCGTCGACCTGGTGACGCAGCGGCTGATCGAAGTGCTGCAGTCGCTGCCCAGCATTCCCCTGTGGCTGTCGCTGGCGGCGATCATGCCGGTCACCTGGTCGCCATTGCTCGTCTATTTCGGCATCACCTTCATTCTGGGCCTTCTCGACTGGACCGGACTTGCCCGCGCGGTTCGCTCGAAACTGCTGGCGCTGCGTGAGGAGGACTATGTGCTTGCGGCACAGCTGATGGGTGCGAACGGAACCCGCATCATTGCCCGCCATCTGGTGCCTGGATTCATGTCGCATTTGATCGCCTCAGCCACCCTATCCATCCCCGGCATGATCCTCGGCGAAACCGCATTGAGCTTCCTGGGCCTGGGTTTGAGGCCCCCGATCGTCAGCTGGGGCGTGCTGCTCAACGAGGCGGCCAATGTCAACGTGGTGGCCCTCTATCCCTGGCTCATGCTGCCTGTCGTTCCGGTCATCGTCGTCATATTGGCATTCAACTTTCTGGGGGACGGACTGCGCGATGCAGCCGATCCGTACAGATGAAGGGGTGGATTCACCATAGGCGATGCTTGGTTGCATTCCTGACCTGTGGCATGGTCGGCGGCTTCGGGTCGGGTGAACCGAGAGAGGAGCGCTGATGCGGCGGCTGGAACATGCCCGGATACTCATGTACAGCCACGACACGTTCGGTCTCGGCCATCTCAGGCGATGCCGGACGATTGCGCATTCGCTCGTCGAGAACTACCGGGGCCTCAGCGTCCTCATCGTGTCAGGCTCTACCATCGCCGGCGCCTTCGATTATCGCGTGCGCGTCGATTTCGTGAAGATCCCCTCGATCATCAAACTGCATAATGGCGAATACACCTCGATCGACCGGCATACCGATCTGCACGAGACTCTGGAAATGCGCCAGGCAATCATCCGCCATACGGCCGAATCCTTCCAGCCCGACATGTTCATCGTCGACAAGGAGCCAATGGGCCTCAGGGGCGAGCTCGAGGAGACGCTGTCCTATCTCAAGACGCGCGGAACCACGCTTGTGCTTGGCCTGCGCGAAGTCATGGATGCGCCGCATCTGCTCAAGGCCGAATGGGCGAAACGCGACGTCCTGCGCAAGATCGGGATGTTCTACGATTCCATCTGGGTCTATGGACCGGCCGATTTCTACGATCCGCTTTCCGGCTTTGATGTGCCGCAGGCGGTGCGCTCGCGGATGCACTATGTGGGCTTCCTTGAGCGGCACCTGCCCCACAGCGACGTGTCGATGCGGGAGATCGAAAGCAACTACATACTGGCGACGACGGGCGGTGGCGGCGACGGCGCCGATCTCATCCACAATATCTTCGATGCTTATCATCATGACGAGGAGCTGAAGCATCGGATGCTTGTCGTGCTCGGTCCCTTCATGCCGGCGCGCAAGCGGCGCAAACTCCTGAAGAAGGGCTCGTCCATCCCCCAAGTAGAGATCATCGAATTTGACAACCGCATGGAAAATCTGGTGGCAGGGGCGAGTGCCGTGGTCGGCATGGGCGGCTACAACACATTCTGCGAGATACTCTCCTTCGACAAACCGGCCTTGATCGTGCCTCGGATCACGCCGCGCGAGGAGCAACTCATTCGAGCCAAACGGGCGGCCGAACTCGGCATCATCGACATGCTGCGGCCGGAGGAAGCTGAAGATCCTGTCCGCCTGGCCCAGGCACTGAAGCGACTGCCCGCTCGCATGCCCCCTTCGAAGGTCACGTCCAAACTCAAGCTCGACGGGCTTGAAAACATCACCGACCTCGTCGGCGAATGGCTCGAGCCCGGCTCGCAGAAGCGTCTCTCCGTCATCGAAGGCGGCAGCTGATTTTCCCCTGATGGCGAAAATCGTCATTCTGCTCAAAGGCTATCCGCGTCTGTCGGAGACGTTCATTGCCCAGGAGCTGCTCGGGCTGGAACGTGCCGGCCATGACCTGGTCCTCATGTCGATGCGTCATCCCACCGACAAGAAGCGTCACCCGGTTCATGATGAGATCGCGGCTCCGGTCCGCTATCTGCCGGAATATCTGCATGACGAGCCCTGGCGGGTCGTCAGATCATGGTGGAAGATGCGCCGACATCGGAAATATCGGGTTCTACGCAAGGCCTTCCTCGCCGACTATCGAAAGGACAGGTCGCGCAACCGGGTCCGCCGCTTCGGCCAGGCGCTGGTACTTGCCGCCGAATTTCCGGTTGATGCCAATTGGCTGCACGCCCATTTCATCCATACGCCAGCCTCGGTTGCGGCCTATGCCAGCCTGATCCTCGACAGGGGATGGAGCTGTTCGGCGCATGCCAAGGATATCTGGACGTCGCCTGACTGGGATCTTCGCGCCAAGCTTGCGCAGGCGCGCTTCGTGGTAACCTGCACCAAGGCCGGCTTCGACAAGCTCAGAAGCCTGAGCGCCGATCCGTCCCGCATCCATCTGAGCTATCACGGCATCGATGTGACGCGCTTTGGACCCTTTACCGGCGATCGTCCGGCGCGCGATGGGTCCAGTGCCTTGGATCCGGTGATCCTCATGAGCGTCGGGCGCGCGGTGGAGAAGAAAGGCTATGCGGTCCTGCTTGACGCGCTGGCCTTGTTACCGAAGAAGCTCGCCTGGCATTTCATCCATATTGGCGGAGGTGAGCTTCTTGGCAAACTCGCGGCGCAGGCCGAGGCGCTCGGCATTGCCGAGCGGATCGACTGGCAAGGATCGCGGGCGCAGGAGGAAGTGCTGGCGCAGTACCGCACGTCCGATCTCTTCGTCCTGGCCTGCCGCATCGCCAGCGATGGTGACCGCGACGGGCTGCCCAACGTCCTGGTCGAAGCGTCGAGCCAGCGGCTCGCCTGCATTTCGACGACGATCTCGGGCGTGCCCGAATTGCTGAGCGATGGCGTCAATGGCCTGCTGGTGGCGCCCGACGACCCGCAAAGCCTGAGCAGCGCATTGGCCACGGCCATTCAAAGCCCTGAGCTCAGGCGCCGGCTCGGCGATGCGGCGGAAAAGCGTGTGCGCGAGGCCTTCGATCACCGGGCAAGCATCCGTCAGCTCACGGAGCTTTTTCGCTCGGCGAGAGGCGACAAATGAGAGCGATGATCTATGTCCAGCACCTGCTCGGCATCGGGCATTTGGCGCGTGTCAGCCGCATCGCCGTGGCGCTCGCGGGGGCCGGGATGGAGGTCGTGCTGGTCAGCGGCGGAACGCCTGTATTGGGCTATCCCGGCTCAGGCGTCCGGCTTGTCCAGTTGCCGCCAATAAGATCGCGCGATATGTCCTTTTCCGCCCTTGTCGATGCCGAGGGTGGTACGCTCAGCGATGAATTCAAGGCAGTGCGCCGCGACCGCCTCATTGGCGAATTCGACGCGTTTCGGCCCGATATCCTCATTGTCGAGGCCTTCCCCTTTGGGCGGCGTCAGATGCGTTTCGAACTGCTGCCGCTGCTTCGGCATGCGAAGACGGCAGCGCGGCCGCCGCTCATTGCAAGCTCGGTGCGCGACATCCTGCAGGAGAACCGCAAGCCGGGGCGAGGCGAGGAGACACTGGGCCTGGTGCGGGACTTCTTCGACCTCGTGCTGGTTCATGGCGATCCCAATTTCGTGCGTATCGAAGACACGTTTCCACTGGCCGCGCAGGTGGCCGACCGTCTCATCTATACGGGTCTCGTCGCCGGCGAGCGATCGTCATCGCCCGAGCGTTACGATGTCGTGGTGTCGGCGGGCGGCGGTATCGTTGGCCGCAGGCTCATCGCCGCAGCGGCCGGGGCGGCCAACTCGCTCATCAGGCAATGGCCGCTTTGGTGCATCATCACCGGTCCGCAATTTCCCACGGCGGAACGGACCGCCCTGGCGGCGGGTCTGCCGTCGGGTATCGTGCTAGAGACATTCCGCCCGGACTTTGCGGGCCTGCTCGCCAATGCGCGACTTTCCATCTCGCAGGCAGGCTACAATACCGTCTGCGATATATTGCGCGCCCGTTGCCGTGCCATCCTCATCCCCTTCGCGGAAGGGGGTGAAACCGAGCAGAGTGCTCGTGCTCATCGTCTCGAGACACTCGGGATCGCTACGGTTGTGAGGGAAGACCAATTGACGCCTGAAAGTCTCAGCGAGGCCATGAAGCGGCTACCCCCGCTCGCATCGCATAAGATCAATCTCGAGGGGGCCGCGGAAACCGCACGGATCGTGCTGGACCGGCTGGCAACCCGGCCAAAGCCCGGCGTATGAATCTCGTAACTGCTGATTTACATGGATTTTCTGGCAGTAGCCGGGGGCTGGGTGATTTTGTATGCTGAAGCCAACAGTCATGCATCACCTCTCCCCCAACCCCCATCATCCACGGCTCGAGCGTCCTTTCAAATATGGATAAGAATCTCGCCAAATATATCTGGACACATACGAGCCGGCAGCAGATCTGGATATTGTTCGTCATCCTCCTGTCGATGCCGACCTATTACATGTCGCTCGATCTGCCCAAGCAGATCGTCAACGGGCCGATCCAGGGCGATGGGTTCAACACGCCGGACACCCAGCAGACCTTCCTGCGCCTGGTCATCGACCTCCCGGACTGGCTCGGCAAGGTTGAACCGGTCGTTCTCTTCAACGGGTTCGCCCTCGATCGATTCCAAATGTTGATGGCGCTCTCCGGCGCCTTCCTCTTCCTCGTTATCATCAACGGCCTCTTCAAATTCTACATCAACACTTATAAAGGCCGGCTCGGCGAACGCATGCTGCGCCGCTTGCGCTTCCAGCTCATCGACCGGGTGCTACGATTCCCCCCCCAACACATTCAAGCGGGTGAAGGCGTCTGAAGTCGCCACGATGATCAAGGACGAGGTCGAACCTTTGGGCGGCTTCATTGGCGATGCCTTTGTCCAGCCGGCCTTTCTCGGCCTGCAGGCGGCAACGTCGCTGTTCTTCATTATCTTGCAGAATTTCTGGCTTGGCTTTCTCGCCGCCTTCATGGTCGGCATACAGGGCGTCGTCATCCCGAAGATGCGCCGCCGCCTCATCCTGCTCGGCAGAGAACGTCAGTTGACCGCACGCCAGCTTGCCGGCCGGGTCGGTGAAATTGTCGACGGCATCTCATCGATCCATGTCCATGACACATCGAATTACGAACGTGCCGATATCGCAAGCCGCCTCGGGCGCATCTTCAAGATCCGCTACGACCTCTATCAATGGAAATTCTTCGTTAAATTCCTCAACATCTTCCTGGCCCAGGTCACGCCCTTCCTGTTCTATGCGATCGGCGGCTATCTGGCACTCAGGGGCGAGCTCGATATCGGCCAGCTCATCGCGGTGATCTCAGCCTACAAAGACCTCCCGAGCCCGATCAAGGACCTGATCGACTGGGATCAGGATCGCCTTAATGTGCAAGTCAAATATGAGCAGGTCTATGAGCAGTTCCATGTCGACCAGCTCATCGAACCGTCAGTCCAGGCGCTGGCGCCTGAATCCGTGCCAC
>VAZZ01000039.1:0-16054 GCA_005884715.1 Alphaproteobacteria bacterium
AGGCCGAACTGGTCAGGTTCGCGCGCGACCTGACGCGCATCGCCGGCGAGATCATGGCGGAGAACTTCACAGCCCGGACCTTCGCAGACATGGCGCAGATGGATTTACCGACACAGGCAGCAATCCAGCAGCAGGCTGAGCAGATCATGCAGGCCGCCGCTGATCCGCGAATGGCGGCATCCGCCCAAGAGAACCCGGAGGAGGCGGCGCAGCTCAAGGCGCAGGCAGAGAAGCAACTGCAGGACCTGGAGAACACTGTCACGATCGAGAAGGTAATCAGTCTCTTACGCGAGCAGCGCATCCGGCCCTTCGTGCTCGACATCGAGACCGATTCGACCATCCAGGTCGATGAGAATACCGAAAAGCAGCGCCGCACGGAGTTTATGGGCGCGCTCGCCGGCACAATCCAGCAGCTGACGCCGCTTGTACAGGCCCAGCCCGCGGCAGGCCCGTTCGCTGCCGAGATGATCAAATTTGCCGTGGCGCCGTTCCGCGCCGGTCGTTCCATGACAGCAGTGATCGAGGAATTTACCGAGACGATCCGCAAGCAAGCCCAGCAAGCGGCGAGCAATCCATCTCCAAACGAGGCCCAGGTGAAAGCCGAAGCTGAAAAGCAGCGGCTCGCCTTCGAGGCGAAGAAGCACGACGACGAAATGCAGCTCAAGCGTGATGAAATAAACCTAACCAATGAGCGCGAGATACGCCGCGACCGCGTTGTCGGCGACTTGGCGGGCAATGAGGCCGGGCAACCGGCGGCTTACTCCATGTCGGAAGTCATCACGCAGCTCGCCCAGCAGAATGCCAGCGTGCTCCAGGCCCTGCAGATGATTGCGCAAGTCCTGGCGGCGCCGAAAATAGTGACGACGCCCGAAGGCCGCACCTACACGACCGGGCCCAGCCCACAAGGGATGAACTGACATGGAACAGATGTTCAAGGACTGGCTTGCAGCCAACGGCATCGAGGTCGAAGCCATCATCTTTCGCTCGCCACGCGATTGGTGCGCCGATCAATATATCTTCCGCTTCCGCAAGGTCGAGGGCGACTGGTCTGAGGCGCATATCATTCCATGGGGCATCGACGCGCTGGTCAAGGCTAAGGACATCATCGGAGGGCAGGGCTTGTGACACTTCAATATAGTACAGCAGTCCGGAACGCCAAGCTCGATGCGGTCGAGACCGCGACCGGCACTTCGGCGATCATGAAGATCAGGACGGGCGCCGCTCCGGCGAACTGTGCCACTGCTGATAGTGGCACCGTGCTGGCGACGCTCAACCTGCCATCGGACTGGATGGCGGCGGCTTCCGGCGGCACCAAGGCATTGCTGGGCACCTGGCAGGACGCATCGGCCGACAATACCGGCACCGCCGCCCATTTTCGCATCTACGACTCGGGAGGCGCCACCTGCCATGCGCAAGGCACCGTGACTCTCACTGCGGGTGGTGGCGACATGACGGTGGACAGCACTTCCTTCACCGCTGCACAGGTCTTCACGGTGACCAGCTTCACGCGGGCGCTCCGCCGCAACAGCCGCAACCGCCGATCATGCGGTCTGGGGCTTCTGGAACCCTCACTCGACGCAACGCATCAAGCTCATCGCCTTCTCGATGTTTGCTCAGTCGGCGGCACCTGCTGCTGGCTGGAGCGGGCGCTTGCGGCGCATCACGGCGAGAGGTACGGCCGGATCCACAGTGACGCCCGGCATATCGAACCATTCGACGCGCGGCGTAGCGCCCGTGTCAGGCGTCTTGCTCGATCTGGCAGCCTATTCCGTGCAGCCGACGCTGGATACGGTGGACACGGTGCTCAGCTACACTTTCGCGAACTCACAGGGCTCTGGCCTCGTCTATCCGATCCCTGGCGGCCTCGAGATCGGCCCCGGTGCTGGTGTCGCCTTCATCCAGGTGCCGGCGACGGCGGGTGCTGCCTTCGAAATCAGCGCGTCATGGCTGGAAGACTGGTTATGACATGTATTCAGTCCGGGGAAGAACCGCAGCCACAGCAGCGAACATAAGCGACGCAGTATTCGGCTTCTGGAACCCGCATACATCACAGATTGTCAGACTGATGGCGTTGACTGTGGTGGCGCAAACTCTAATTGCGAATGTCTGGCTAGCTGGAACGTTCCGCCGCACGACCGCGCGCGGTATGCCAGCGGCAACAGTAACCCCCGACATCAGCAATGACGGCCGACGCGGCGCCAACCCCGTTTCTGGCGTGCTTCTTGATCTGGCCGCTTTCAGCGTTCAACCCACTCTTGAAGCTGATGATTGGGGGCCAAATATTAGTGCGTCGCAACAAGCCAACGCGCCAGAAGGATTTTTCTCGACGCACCGTTGGCAAGGAAGTGGATTGTATATTCCGCCCGGCACCGGCATTGCACTCATTCAAACTGAAGCAATTAGCAGCCCAGCATTCGAGATAAGTCTATCGTGGCTTGAGGATTGAGCCATGCCCGTTTTTAATACAGCAGCCGCAGTCAAAGTTTTCCAATTCCAACCCGGCGAAGTGTCATGCGGCATTACGCAAACTGCTACAAACGTCTCTTCAGGCTTCCGGCAGGCCTCTCCCGAACTCTACTGGCGCCAAACACCATGGATGGGAGACGAGCTTTATAAGCTCGGCCAGCCCTGGCCCACATCGTTCTACTCAAATGATAATTCCATCCCGCCTGGCGAAGCCGACGAATGGCGGGTTTTTCAAAACACCTTTGTCGCCGTCAACGACGGATCGATCCATGGCACCGCCGACATCACCGAGGCTGATGACACTGTGTCGGCCACAGGCAAGCTGGCGATCGCCGGCACGCTTTCTGTAACGGAAGCAAATGACACCCTTGCCTCTGCAGGCACCCTGCCGATCGTCGGTATGGCCTCGCTCACTGAGGCTGGCGATACACTCACTGCAATCGGCACTCTCGCCCTCAAGGGCACGGCGTCAATTACAGAAGCCGGGGACACTCTAAATAGCGCCGGCGTCCTTCCCATTGTGGGGACGCTGAGCCGCACCGAAGCAGACGACACGCTCTCAGCGGTTGGTGCGCTCGCCATAAAGGGGGCGCTCTCAGTCGTCGAGCAGGACGACACACTGACAGGGATCGGCGCCCTCGCCATCCGAGGCACGCTTTCGGTAACTGATGCCGATGACACGATAGCGGCCACCGGTCTGATGCCGATCTTCTATCCCCGCCGCGGTGGCTGGGACGAGCGGCTGGAGTTCGAGCGCCGGCAACGGCAATGGGAAGAGGATCTGCGCCGGATCATCGATCGATCCTGGCGCATCGCGAATGGCGAGATTGACCCGATCACTTTCGAGCCGATCCCGCCGCCGGACTACTCGCCTGTCATCGGGACGCTGCTCGATCAGGCGCTTTCGCTCGATCGCCAACGCGTTGAAACCTTCATCGCCGAAGAACAGCGAAGGCAAGAGGATGACGCCATCGCCATCCTGCTGCTCGCCGCATAGGAGTGAACATGCCAGTTCCGGTTATTGTCGTCGCTTCAGGCGGCGTTCCTGTGATCAACACCCCGCTCGGCACGCCGATGACGCCGGTGACCGTGCCGGTGAATGGCATGCCGGTGACGGTCGTCACTGACGGCGGCTTTCCGGTGCATCTGGTCAAAGACGATCTGACGGACTGGCCATGACAGTGATCTTCCGCATTTCGCATGCGCCGGAGCCGGCGCTTCATGCCCGGTCGGTCTATGGCTGCCCGATGGTGATTGGTGACGGCATGGAGCCAACGCAAAGCATGGTGGATGGCGAATACTACACGTCCAAAGCGGCGTTGCGCGCGACCTACAAACCCTCTGGCAATGCCAAAGGTGAGAGTTTTATTGAGGTCGGCAACGATCCTGCCGCACTCAGGCCGAAGCCGAAACCCAAGGTCGACCGGCAGGCCGTCAAGGCAGCTGTTGGCCGAGCATTCTCTCGCGCCGGTCTCGGCGCATAATCGCAGCCTCTCAGAAAGGTAACCACCATGATCGACGATGCCGGAGCGGCCCCCGCCGCGGCCGAACCCCTTACGCCGTCTCAGGGCAATGGCGGCGCTGAAGCCCAGCCCGATACGGGCCAGCGCCAGGCCGAACCCGTCATTGAGCGCTCCAAGGAAACTGCTCGCGCTTCGGTCGACCGCGCCTTCGCGGCATTGGAAAAGCAAGATGCCGATGGTGCCAAGGCTCCTGCGAAGAAAGAACCGGCAGCTGCGGAAAGTGGCGAGCGCAACGACGCCGGCAAGGGCAGGGACGAGCGCGGCCGCTTCATGGCCAAGGCCGCCGCTGATGCAAAAGACGCTCTTCTCGATGTCGATCCGGACGCGCTCGGCAAGGAAACGAAGACGCCGGCCGCCGATAAAGCACCCGCCGCACCAATGGACGTGCCGGCGCGGTTCTCACCGGACGCAAAGGCCGCATGGGCGACTGTCCCGGAAAGCGTAAAGGCTGAAACCAATCGCGCTCTGAAGGAGTTGAGCGATGGTCTCGGCCAGTATCAGCAGGTGTTCGAGCCGCTGAAGCCGTTCTACCAGCTGGCCCAGAAGTTCGACACGACCATCCATGAGACGCTGGAGCGCTATGTCGGGCTCGATTTTGCTCTGCTGTCCCAGAAGCCTGAGGAACGCCTCGGCGCGATCGAGAAGGTGCTCGACTATGCCGGCATCAGCCCGAAGGAATATGCGGCCTTCATCATGGGCCAGAAACCGGATGAATCGCAGTCCCAGAACGACGCCACCATTCGCGAACTGCGTCAGGAGATAGCCGGCCTCAAGAACCAGATGGGCGGCGTCTCTCAATCCCTTCAGCAGCGCCGCCAGGATGAGACCTTGAAGCAGGTCGAGGCCTTCGCGGAAGAAAATCCACGGCTCAAGGAGCCGGAATTTCAGAAACTGGTCTTTCGTCTTCTGTCGACGAAGATGGCCGAAGATCTCAAGGGTGCCTATGACATGGCGGATCGGCTCAACCCCGCTCCCGTTGCCACTGGTGCCCAGCCTGCCACCGGCTCAAACCCGGCAACTCCCAAGCCCGGAGCGGCTCAGCCCCGCAACGGCAATCTCTCGATCACAGGCGGCCCAGGCTCCGGCTCAAACCCGGCGAAGCGCAAAGCCCCTTCCACCGCCCGGGAAAGCGTCGAGAACGCATTCGCGTCGCTCGGCCTGAACGGGTGATCCCCCGAACCTGCCATTTAAGGAGATATTCGAATGGCACTTAACACCAATGACCGCCTCCAAGAGGTGTTCTCACTGGCGTTGGAGGATCGTTCCCAGGGTTATGCCGACCTTGTGTCGAACTCCAATGCGCTTCTTTACACGATGAAGAAGCGCAACCAGTTCAAGACGTTTTCGGGTCCGACGATCCGCGAGCGTCTGCTCTACAATGAAAGCAACACTTATACCCGCTATGCGGGCTATGAGTTCCTCAATCCCCAGCCGGCCGAACTGTTCAACGACGCGGAATTTACCCCGCGCCTTGCTGCTGTCTCGGTCACGCTGTCGAACGAGGAGATCCTGAAGAACTCAGGCTCAGCCCAGCTCAAGGACGTGATGGAAGAGCACATCTCGGCTGCCGAGCAGGAACTGCAGGACCGTTTTGTGGAAGACCTCCACAGCAACGGCACGCTCGCCAACCAGATCGGCGGCCTACAGCTGGCGATCCCCACGGTCACCAACTCCGGCACCTATGGCGGCATCTCGCGGACGAATGCCATATGGCAGACGTCATCCTATGACGCCAACTCGTTCTTCTCAGGCATTACCCAGGTCAATGCGTCCACGATCAAGACGATCTTCGATAACATCATGATCGCCCGCAGTCGCGGCCCGAAAGGACCAAACCTGATCCTGAGTTCGTCCGAGCACTATATCGCCTTCTCGGGCGCACTTGTTGCGATCCAGCAGATCACCAACGAAAACGAGCTCGGCAAGCTCGGCTTCACCTCGCTCAGGTATATGGGCGGCTCGGGCAAGTCGGTGGATGTGGTGCTGGAAGGTGGCATCGGTTCCGCCATGCCGGCGAACACTACCTATTTCATCGACACCACGGCCATGCGCTTCCGGTATCACCCGGACCGCAATTTCGTGCGCTTCGGTGGAAAGCAATCGCCGATCAATCAGGATGCCATCGTGCAGCATATCGGGTTCTTTGGTGAGCTCACCATGAACAACCCGCTGTTCATGGCCAAACTGTACGATTCGGTCCCGTAAGAGAGGAGATAGAGCAAATGGCTTACACAGTTCAGGAAAACTCGCTCCTCGGTCAGACTATCGGGGACACGTTGATCATCAAGAAGCACTCGCTCGGCACCATCGTTCGGGCCAAAGACCCGACCTATGGCGCCGGCGAGTTCATCTATCTCGCCGGCGTCGCGTCGACGGTTGTTGGGTCTCTGGTCACCTATGACGAGAACCTGGGAACCACAGCGTTGGCTCCCGCCACCGGCGGCAAGGGTCCGGTTGCCGTTGCCATGTCTGCCAATGTTGCCAGCCAATATGGCTGGTATCAGATCGCAGGCGCTGCAGCGGTCAAAGCCCCCAACGCGATGGTAGCCGGTGCAGAGGTCTTCATGCTGGCGGCGACGCCCGGCAGTGTGGACGATGCAGCGGTCGCCGGCGAACAGGTGCTCAACGCCGTGGTTTCGACCACGACCGGCACCCCGTCTGCTGGTCTGGCGATCATCCAGATCAATCGCCCATTCCTCCAGGGCCAGATCACCTAACGATTGATAGGGGCGAGGGCTCCGGCTCTCGCCTTTCCCAAATTGCACCCTCTCAGAAAGGAAAAATCGATGGCTGATTCATCGAGCACCCGCCATTTGCATATCGAGTTCAAGAATGTCGCTGTCGAGAACAAGGCGAAATCCCGCACCGAAGGCCGCCCGATCTTCGAGCAGCAGGAGCAGGTCCATATCCGCTTTGTCGGCGACACCAAGAAAGAGCTCGTTGCGCCTGCGCATGAGAAATGCGCTCATGATCCCAACAATGGGCAGTGGATCAGCTATGCCCAGCTCTATCACAAGCATTATGAGGCCTTCAAAAGCGGCCAGGTCGTCGTTGGCGAGGGAACGCCGATCGAGGAGCTGCACTTCATCGACGCTGCCAAGCGCGCCGAGTTGAAGGCCCTGCATGTCCATACAGCAGAAGCGCTGGCAGGGCTCGAAGGAGTCAATCTGACCCGGCTCGGCATGTATGGCCGGGAGCTGAAGGAGAAGGCGCAAGCCTATATCGACAAGGCGAAAGACAGCGCGCTCGAAACCCGCCTTGCTGCCGAGAATGCGCAGCTCAAGGCACGGCTGGAGGCCTTGGAAGCGCAGATCGGCCGCGCGGCGCCAACCGAACAGCCAGCACCCGTTTTCGAAAGCTGGGACGATTCGGCACTCCGGGCCTTCATCAAGGAACGCACCGGGGCGTCCCAAAAGGGTAATCCATCGCATGCGACCCTGGTCCGCCAGGCTCAGGAGCTGTTTTCCGGCGAAGTAGAGGCTGCGTAAATGGGTATCCTATCTGTAATTCAGAATGTCTCCGCTTCGATCTCGATCACGAAGCCGGAAGCGGTATTCAGCTCGCAGGAGCGCGAGCATTTTGAATTGCAGGTCCTGGCCAACGCTTGCGCCAGCTATATCGCCAAGGACTATGAATGGCAGGCGCTGAAGACGCTCGCCACGCTCACCGGTGACGGAATACTGACGGCCTTTTCCTTCCCTGATGACTATGACCGGATGTTGAAGAAGGCTGAGCTTTGGTCTGATCGAAACGCCAAGCCCCTAGGCCACGTCGCCGATACCGACCGTTGGCTTGAACTGGAAGTCCGGCAATTCGGCTTCGTCAGCGGGCTGTGGTCGATCTTCAGTGATCAGGTCAACATCAAGCCGGCGCCGGCGTCGGGCGAGCTGATCAAGTTCTACTACATGTCGAATAAATGGGCGCGCGACGACGCCGGCACACCCAAAGCATCATTCTTGCTCGACACCGATGTCTTCCGCCTCTCCGAGCCGCTGCTCGAGCTCTGCATGATCTGGATGTGGAAATCGAAGAAGAAACAGCCCTATGCGCAGGAGCAGGATGACTACGAGAATGCCAAGGAGAAGCTGATCGCCGCTGACAAAGGCTCGCGCATTCTCCGTATCGGCCAGGACCGCAGCTCGCGCGGTGTCCAGATCGCCTATCCCGTGTCGATCGTGCCCTGATGGCCGGCCTTCGTCGTCAAATCACCCCTGCTTCGGGGCAGATGCAGTCCAGGCCCAAGACGTTCCTTGCGCCGATCGAGGGCTGGATACAGTCCGAAAGCCTGGCGATCTACAAGGAGGCCGGAGCCTCCGTCCTTGAGAACTTCTTTCCGACCACCCGCGGGATCAGGCCACGCGGCGGATTGCTTCGGCATGCCACAATCGATGATGGCGTCATCAGCCTCATGGCCTGGCGCAGCGGGACGGCTGAGAGGCTTTTCGCGTCCGATGTGGATTCGATCTACAATATTACAGCACCAGCGAGCCCAACGGTTCAGCCTGCGGCCGATGTGACGGGCCAGACCAGCGGGTTCTATTCATCGACCATGTTTGCCGGCACCGGCGGCGATTTTCTGGTGGCGGTCAACGGCACCGATCTCCGGCAGCTCTACAACGGCTCTGCCTGGACAACGCTGCCGGCCATCACCGGCGTTTCATCGGCCACGCTTTCCTATGTCTGGGTGTTCAAGAACCGGCTGTTCTTCGTCCAGAAGGACACCATGAACGCCTGGTGCCTGGCGGTCGATGCGATCGGGGGTGCTGCAACACAAATATCGCTCTCGGGTGTCTTCAAGAAAGGCGGCTCGCTGCTGTTCGGCGATACCTGGTCGGTCAATTCGGGCGACGGCCTCGATGACGTCTGCGTGTTCGTCTCAACGACAGGCGAGGTGGCGATGTTCGCTGGGACCAATCCGGCCGATCCAACCGCCTGGGGCCAGATCGGCCGCTATGACATCGGGCGGCCTCTGGGGCCGAATGCTTTTATCCGAGCCGGCGGCGATCTCGTCATAGCAACGATAGATGGAATGATCCCGCTGTCGGCGGCGATGCAGAAGGATCCTGCGGCACTGACGCTTTCGGCCGTGACGCGAGCGATCGAGGATGAGTGGAAGCGCCAGGCGGTGGCGCGGGAAACCTCGCGGCAATGGTCATGCGTCAAATGGGTCGCCCGGAACATGGGCATCATTGGTCTGCCGACAGTCGGAGCATCGGAAGTCTGCTGCTATGTCGTCAATCTGCTGACCGGGGCATGGGCCAAGTATACCGGCTGGGACGTCTCGGCGTTGGTCGATGTCGGCAACCTGATCTACGTAGGCAGCCCGGGCGGCGGGGTCTTCATTGCCGAGGCAGGCGGGACCGATGATGGCGCGGCCTATTTCTCGACCTTCGTCGGCCTTTATGACCATGTGAAAAGCCCGATGGTCAACAAGACCGCCAAGATGGCGCGCACATCCTGGATCTACCGCCTGCCTTTCATCTCGCGGGTATCGTTTTCCTTCAACTACAAGAAGACTCTGCCGGCCTATCCGAACGCGGCTGTGCATCCGTCTCTCGACGTCTGGGACGTCGGGCTCTGGGATGTCGCCCTGTGGGATGCCGGTACGGCCGAACAAGTCAAGACCGAATGGGTGTCCGTCGCCGGCAACGGCTTCGCGCTGGCGCCGAATATCCAGATCAGCAATTCACACACAGCGCCACCCGAAGCGGAATTGATCTCGATCGATCTGCTCTACGGGACAGGCGGGATCGCCGTATGAGGGCCGTCCTTGGCTGCGACGATGCAGTGGCGCGCTTCGTTTCCGATCAGATACCATTCGGTGGCACCGGCGGGTTTGCACCATGCACGGCAATGGGCGTCGCCAACGATGAGGATTTCCTGGTCGGAGGTTTTGTGTTCCATAACTATGAGCCCGCCATCGGCGTGATCGAGATCAGCTTCGCCGGCACCGCGCGGCATTGGCTGACCAGGCCAGTCCTGTATGCGGCGTTTTCGTATGTCTTCAATCAGCTTGGGTGCCAGCTGGCATGCTCGCGAACACCGGCCAGCCTCAGGCATGCCTGCCGGATCGCGCGGGCCTATGGTTTCAAGCAGGTCCTCGTTCCGCGTCTCTTCGGTCGCGGTGAGGACGGCATCCTCTCGACGCTCACGGTCGAAGACTGGCGAGCCAATGGTTTCCACAAGGAGAATCGCTGATGGGCAAAAAATCGACGCCGAAAGCGCCCGATCCGATGCAGACGGCGGTGGCTCAGTCGAAATTGAACCAGTCCGCCGCCGGCATGAGCCAGCTGATGAGCATGGTCAATCAGGTCGGGCCGGATGGCTCGCTAACCTATTCGCAGGATGGCTATCGCGACTTTGTTGATCCATTCACCGGCAGGATCACCAAGATCCCCAACTATACGGCGACAACGGCGCTGTCCGATGCTCAGCGCGGCATCAAGGAAAACCAGGACGCCGCTCAGTTCAATATGGCTGACTTGCTGAGGACTTTGACGGGCAAATTCAAGGGCACCCTCGATACGCCGTTTTCTCTCAACAATGAGGACGTGGAAAATTCCATCGTCGGGACAGGGAGTCGATGGAGGCCGACATGCTGGCGCGCGGAATCCGGCCTGGCTCGGCAGCGTATGATACCTTCAAGCGAAACCAGGGCGAGAAGGAAAACGACGCCTGGAACCAGATCTTCATCAATGCGCGCGACCAGGCCATCAATGAAAAGCTCACCGAACGCAACCAGCCGTTCAAGGAGTTCGCGGCACTGCTCAGCGGATCGCAGATCGACCAGCCGCAATTCGGCGCGACGCCCGGCGCCAATGTTGCAAACACCGACTATGCGGGTTTGGTCAGCCAGAACTATCAGGCCAAGCTTGCGGCGCAGCAGGCGAAGCAGCAAGGTCTTAACGATCTCATTGGTGGTCTGTTTGGTGTAGGGGCTGCCTTCGCTGGAAATCCCTCGCTGAAATTCTCTGATCGCCGTCTCAAGACCGACATCGAGAAAGTCGGCAAGACCAACGACGGCCAAAACATCTATTCGTACCGGTATAAGGGCGGCAAGGGAATGCACCTCGGCATGCTGGCTCAGGAGGTGCAGAAAAGGACGCCCGAAGCCGTGGTCGATGTCGCCGGCTTCAAGGCCATCGATTACCGCAAAGCACTTCATCTGGGAGCATGACCCATGCCGAATAACATCTTTGGCAAAGGCGGCATTTCCTTGCCTCAGGATCTGGAGCGGCAGCGCGAACTTGCGCGCGCCATCAAGGTCGGTCATGCGCGCTGATGAGCGGCACCTTCTACCTTCGCAGCCCTAACCACCTAGCGCCGTGAATTTGCGTTTCTCCGTTCCGTCATGCCCAGAAAGGGTGCTCCCTATCACTTCCAATGAGGTAATCCATGCCCAGAAACGGCTCCGGCATATATGGTCCACCGCCCGGCACTGCCGCGGTGCCCAACACGACGATCGAAAGCGCCGATTACAATGCCGTCGTGGCTGACATGTCCCAGGCTCTCACCGAGAGCGTCAATGTCGGGGGTACGGCTCCCTTCCAGGCCAACCAGTCGATGGGCAACAATAAGCTGACGGCCATGGCAGCCGGAAGTGCTGCCGCAGATAGCGCGAACTTGTCTCAGGTTCAATCTGACATCGTCGCCCATGCCACTGCCGTTGGCGGAACCGTAGACGCCGTCACGGCGACCTTCTCCCCAGCCTTCGCAGCCTATACGGCCAAGATGCGTTTCCGCTTCACCGCCGCGGGCGCGAATACGGTCGTTGCTCCGACGGTCAATGTGGATGGCCTCGGCGTCAAGACAATCAAAAAGCTGAACAGCGTGGCGCTCGCGGTTGGTGACATCGGTGGTTCCGGGCATATCTGCGACTGCGCCTATAACGGCACCGATATCATCTTGCTGAACCCTGCACTTGCTCCAGGGGACCGCGCGAACACCTACATGGCAAAGCAGACCTTCAACGGGCCGCTCGTCAAGGGCACGACTACCCTTGCCGATGCCGCGACGATCGTATGGGATTTGTCCACGGGCTCCGACTTTCAAGTCACGATCACCAGCAACCGCACCCTCGGTGCCTTCACCAATGGCATGGTGGGCCAGGAGGGCATCCTCAGAGTCATTCAAGACGGCACTGGCGGATGGACATTGAACTTCAGCAATGCGGTCTATGATTTCTGGGGACCATCGATCGAGAATATCGCGCGCGGCGCGAATGATGTGACGGAATACGATTTCAAGGTGCTTTCTGCCGGGTCGATATTCCTGAAGCGCAGGGGTTCAACCTCGATCCGTGAAGGCGGGCGGGATTTCCTCGATGAGAAGACCGCAGCCGCCAGCGCCACCATTGATTTCGTGCTGACCAAGTGGCTGCAACTCTATGACCGCTTTGAGATTGATTTCGACCAGGTTCTAGCGGCGACGGACAATGCTGAGCTATGGCTTAGGACAAGTACCGATGGCGGCGCTACCTATGCCGCCAGTGCCTCTAGCTACCAGTGGCGTTTCGATCGGGTGCGAAACAATGTCGGTGATAGCAACAGTAGCGGTGGTGACATCCGGATCAACCTCATCAGCAGTGACGTAACAACCGGGCTCAGCAATGTTGCTGGCGAAACAGCCGAAGGTACTGTCAAGATCTACAGTCCTGCGGTGGCGACGGCGCCTCGCAAGATCACATGGGAGTCGATAAACTATCCGGCGAACGCCGGTTCCGCTTTTAACTTCGTCCGCGGCGTCGGCATTCGCGACACCAATGCCGATGTGGATGCGATCCGCTTCCTGCTCAGTTCAGGCAACATCACTTCCGGCGCTTTCCGCCTCTTCGGCGTCAGGAAATAACGCCATGACCACGACCGCCATCGTCAAATATGCTTTCGCCGTCATGTTGGCGACAGCTCCATGACAACAGTTAAGAACTTCACGATAGCTGCCGCCGCGATCATCAGCCCCTTCTGGTTGGATATTCTGAAGGACATGTCGCAAGTCGCCGCGGCTCTGCTGCCATTCTTCGGTATTGCGCTTGCGATTCTTCAAATCATCAAATTGAAGAACGACAAAGGCGAGTAGGCCGCCTGCCAACTTTTAGCCTTGCCCTGCCAAGTCAACGTTTGCCATCCTTGGCGAAGAGCTGCGTCAGGCCAACTGCCAATCGCTGCAGGATATTGGCTGGAACATGGTAGGCGGTCACGATCCCGTCGTTTGTTTCAAGACTCAGGATCGGATTCTCGTAACCCTTGGCGCCGCCGACGCTGAGCGTCTTGACATCGGCGAACTCGCTTACGAAATCCGTTTTCGTCCCGGCCTTTTTCATTTTCTCATGCGCCTCGCGGGTTTTTGGCAGTCAAAATGCGGATCAGGTGAGCGCCAAGCGAGACCGGCAGATTGAGGATTATAAGGCCCGAATCCTCGGTATCGAAAGTTATGGAAATCGACTTTCCATCGGCGGCGACTTTTGCCTCGCCGCTGCCATTGGGTTCGAATGCGGTCATGATCCTCAAATCTCCAGCAACAACCAATCGCCAAGGCGGGCAATCTACCCGTCTTTTCATCGCGCTGTCTTCGCGGATCTAGGCGTCCGGATTGCCGATCTTTGCCGGCTGGGCAATGACCGGGCAGGAATAAGCGTTGGGTTGATCGGCGATGCTGTTTTCGAAATTCGTGAACGGCATCCAATAAAGACAATAGGTGTTGCCGACATTGTCGCGCTCACGCGAATAATAAACGCCCTGCGCGTTCATATAGAGATAGGCCAGTATGCCGATCACCGCTACGGCGCTGCAGATGGCGAGATGAGCCAGCAACGTTGCCCGGTCACGGCGATTGTCAATCAGCACTGTATCGTTCATTTGGACTTCACCCGCCAGTTAGCGACCACAAACCCCAAGGCGATTATAATCAGCGACGCAAGGACTGCCCTGATCCCATTCCGTCATCACGATGAGCCATTTCGATCCAATGGCAACACCGAATAGCGCGACAAGGATCACCGGCATCGCCGCCAGTCTGCTCCCGCCGGTCTCGGGCCCTTCCGGCAGAATATCAATTCCTTAAAGTATTTCCAGTCCCTCCCACCTCGTTTCAACGCGTTTTTAACATCCGGGACAGCCCGCCGGGTGGCTTGTCGGGATACCCGGCAAATCCGCGCCCGCATTGGCTGATCCAGATCGCCTCATTCAAATCCGCAAATTTCAAAAGCCCGAAAGGAGTTCCCTATGACGAAACTTCGCTGCTCCGTGGCGGAGGTGCTTTCCGGCGCGCTCGCCTTTCTTTTCATCCTGGCCGCCGACAAGGCCCTGGCCCAGGCCGCTTGCAGCCCAGCCGATCAGACGATCGCCGCCATTACCGGCCCGAAATATCGGGAATCCGCTCTTTTCGAGGCGTTGGTGAAGACTCCTGCCGGCTCCAGGCCGACCAGGATGTTCGCCAACCCGGCGACCGGCAGCTGGACGCTCATCACCCTCCAGGAAAACGGCATGGCCTGTCTCGCCGGGACCGGTCAGGGTTTCAGGCTCTCGCGCCGGCCGGGAAATGACGCATGACTTTTTCCCCGGCCATATCCGATGAGCATCAACTCGCCCATGTCCATCCCGACCTGGTGAAGGTGGTCCGCGCGCTCTTCGCCACCTCGCCGATGCCGTTTCGCGTGCTCGAGGGGGCGCGCACCAAGGAACAGCAGCGCAAGAACATCGAGGCCGGCGTCTCATGGACCATGAACAGCCGGCACATTCCCGGCCGCAACGGCTATGCCCATGCGGTCGACCTGGCGCCCTTGGTGAATGGCGACATCACCTGGGATTGGGCGGTCTACAGACGGTTCGCACCGATCGTGAGGGCGACGGCGGCTTCCGTCGGCGTTCCCCTCGAATGGGGTGGCGATTGGCGGAAAACGCCCGATGCCCCGCATTGGCAGCTTCCCCGCCTGCCCAATTACGCCGCCACGAGCGGAGCTCTTGGTGCGCCTGATGATTGGTGCGGTGCTGCGCATCCGATGTTCGACAGCGACGCCGGTTCTCCGGAAAATCCAGATGGCTTGCAGCCCCCCGCTACTGGCCCGGGCAAGTGGGCCGCGGCACTTTTTAGCGGTGGCGGTATCGGCCTGTTCGGTGGTTATGGCTATGGCCTGCCGCCGATCGTCTTCCTGGCCGTCGCCGGCCTGGCGGCGCTCGCCGTCGTCGCCTTCTTCATCGCCATCGGCAATGAGCGCCGCGAACGGCTCTGGGACGGCATGGTGGGAGGGCTCACGAAATGACCTGGCTGAAAACCATATTCGCTTTCGTCTTCCCCTCATGGGCGGTCTATCTGCTCGCCGGCACGCTAATCCTTGGCGCCATCGACGCCATCTATGCCAAAGGCTCGATCGACCGCAAGCATAGGGACGAAATCACCGCGCTCAAGCTCGAGCTCGAGCAGGAACGCGAGACCACCCGCAAACTCACCCAATATATCGCCCGCCTCGAAAAGGCGGCCAAAGAGGACGCCGAAGAGAAGGCGAAGAACGATGCGACAATCACCGACCTCAAGACGAAGCTCACCCAATTTGTCGAAACGGTGCCTGACCCTGATCGCGAGTGCCTTTCTGGCAGTGACATTGACGGGCTGCTTGCGATCTGGGGAAAAGGTAAGGGCCGAGCCGGTCACCATCAAGGTCGGTGAAATCCCGGCCGACATTCAGATCTGCTTCGACAGGCTGGTGCAGGGGCCACGCAAGGGGCCGATGTCGAAGAAGCAGGCCCTGGCGCTGATCGCGGCGCTGAAGCTGTCAGAGCTGGAGAAGTCACAATGCGGCAAGCGCCTGCTGCGGTGGGTGAGGCAGTTCCAATGAACGTCGGAGGAAAATGCATCTCGAATAAAACCCTGTATTTTAGTAGACCCAGGAGGCCTCAAACATCTACGCGTCTGCGGCCGTACGCGCACAGATTGCTTGCTTGACACCCCGGATATGATTTCGAGGAGGAAAGGTAATTCTGCCTCGGACATTCTCTGTTGAGCGAAAATACGAGCTTTTGCCATTATGGACAACCCGCCCGCGCGTGGTGAGGAAATGCGTCTGCGGCCGA
>VAZZ01000039.1:16392-29273 GCA_005884715.1 Alphaproteobacteria bacterium
GTGACGTTTTTGCCACAGCTGGTTTGCTCGGTAGTTTAGATCTCCTGCCAGAGTGTCGATGAACGGTGAAAAACCCCCTTTCCCGCAGCGCGGCCGAAGTCGGATCGACGGCAGCCCTCCTTGGCGGGATTTGCTCTAACGCCTCATGCGCGAGAAGACATAACGATGGCGAAAAAGCTGATCCTCAAGGAACGCAAGCTTGGCCGTGAACGGGCTTCGGGCCAGGCCTATCCCGATGACGGTCTGATCGAGATCGATCCGCGTCTCACGCCTCGCCAATGGCTCTCGACCCTCATTCATGAGGCCGTGCACATGGCCTTCCCCGAGGCTCCGGAGCCATCCGTCGCCAAAGCCGAGCGCGTCATCACCGCGATATTGTGGCGGGCCGGCATCAGGCGCATCCACCAATAACGGGAATAGTGTGGCCAAGAAAACCCCGCTCATGAAGCGGGGTTTTCAAGGTCCACAGGGTATTGGGGGCAATAGACCCCGTTCGCGTCCAAAGATTACATAGAGTAATTTTAATCGGGAAGACAAAATATCAGCGTTTCCGGCTGGATCATGCGCCGGCGTAAAAAGTCAGGTCGGATGCCAGGAACTTCGCGGCACCTCGACAGTTTGCATAATATTCGAACCAGGGTGATGGCGCGAGGGTGGTGGCGTGAGTGGCGGTGCTGGGGAAAAGCCCATGAAAGGATCGAGCGAGCAGGCCTCGGCGGCCGAATTGTTGGAGGCCGCCCGGCAGGCCCGAGCCATGTCGGAAAGGCTCGATTCGCCTGATGCCAAATGGGGCTTTCAACAGCTGGCGGCGAAATGGGAGGCCGAAGCCGCCAGGCTGGCCAATTCCTGAAGCACTAGCGCGCTTCCCGGCGAGGTGAATCACCTCGCCGAAAAGGATTCGCGCCAAATCAATATGTTGGAGCAAATCCTTATCGCCAAAGTCTTCAACTTTGGCGGGATTTGCCCGCCAAGAAGAAGCCCCTCGCGACCGTGCCAAGCGAGGGGCCCGTCTTAAAATGTTCCCGGTGAGGTCCGGTAACACCAGATAAGGCTTTAGCTCGTTGAGAAGTTCCCGTTGGACCAACTTTGGCGGCAAAGGCGCATGATGAGCTTCTTTTGTCGCGAGGCGCCCCGGGTTTATCGATCCGCGAGTTGATAGTAGTGCCGCCCGATATGAACGTCATCATCGATGCGCCTTATCCAGTCGAGGGGGAGATGGCGCTCCGGTTCGCGGGTGACGAGCTCACCTGATTCCACTCTGACCACATAGCCCGCATGCTTGCCGTCCGCAGTGATGACTTCCATCCCCGCTCTGACGGCGTCGAGCTTGGAGGTGTTAAGCATGAAAGCCTCCATCGGATCGAACTTGCGCAAGCAATCCTTTGTTCCGGCTGGAAGCCCCTTCGCAGGACTTTCTTTCAGCAAAGGCCCCGTTTGGCGTTTCAGCCCCTTTGCGTCATATGGGGAACTTGTCCTCTGCGCCATGGTTGAACTGTCGAGGAGGAGGAGGAAAATCATGGCACAAAGACCCGACATGGTCGTCTGCAATCCAAACGCTTCATCCGATCGGGGAAAGGCCGTCTTCTTTCATTTTGAGATTGTGAATCCCGCTACTCTCGAGAGTACCGGCAAGCCGCACAATATCGCCATGCCCCATGCCGATGCGAAGCGGTTGTTGGGTATCCTCGAAGAGATGTCGAAACAGTATGGTTGGGTGGGAAAGGCACCGGAGGTATTGCGCGTGCCGCCCAACTAAACTGGCTCCGTGACCAACCCCGTCGCATGACCTGATGGCCGGCGCGTGTCCCGAAGGATCGGGCGCGCGCGTAGTTCCTCAATATGGACATAGATGACGGCCAATGATTTCGCGTATTGGCTATGGAAGTGAACAAGAGCGTCATGCGCTTCATCGTCCCGGTTGTCGTTTTGGGTTTGGCCGCCGGCGCGCTTGCCGGCGGGCAAGCAGCGAAGGCGAGCGATCGATGCCTTTATGGCCCTTGTGGATCGTATGAGAGGCTGTTCGGCCCCACTCCCGGTAGCCTCGATGTGAGCAAACGCGGCTATCGGTCGTGGAATGACATCTACAATGAGCGCAATCAGGATCGCTATAGATCGGGTATCAAGGCTCAGCCTTTCGATGTGGAATCACCCCTCGATACCACGAAGCCGCTGAGCGATCCGAAAAAGGGAATCTTCAGCGACGATCATCCCGAAGCGCGCAGCGAGCATGTGCGCTGGTGCCTCAAGCGCTATCATTCCTATGCCGTGCGGTCGAATACCTATGTAACCTATGATGGCCGCACGCGCTTCTGCGACAGCCCATTCGATTAGCGCGTGGTCTAAGCCGTGGCGCTCTCGAGGGCCGTCTTGGCGTCCGACTTGATGCGTTTGACCATCGAGGCTACGCCGTTCGAGCGCTGTGGCGTCAGATGTTCCCTGAGGCCCAGTTCGTCGAGAAGGCTGCCCGCATCGGTGGCCAGGATCTCGGAGGCCGGTTTGCCGGAGAACAGGCGGAAGATGATGGCGATAAGACCCTTGACGATGAGGGCGTCGCTGTCGCCGGTGAAGGAAAGGCGAGGCTCACGGCCGTTCTTTTCTTCATGCGATGCGATCCAGACCTGGCTGGCGCAGCCATGTACCTTGTTGCCCGGCGTGCGTTCCGCCTCGGCGAGCGCCGGCAGGGCGCGGCCAAGTTCGATGACATAACGATAACGGTCTTCCCATTCATCGATGATGGAAAAATCTTCCTTGAGCGCAGCTATTGTTTCCGTCATGAACCTTCGCCTTATCACCGCTTCAGATAGGCGTTTGATGGAACAATCTCAAGCGACGAGGAGGGGCAATCGCCGTGCCATGCGCAAGCTATGTCGACCCCCGCCTGGCTGCGGTTTATGACCATCTCAACCCGCCGGGCAAGGAAGATGGTTTCTATGCCGCTTTGGCCGGAGCGCCGCCCAGCATCATCCTGGACATGGGCTGCGGAACCGGCCGCTTCGCGTGCCAGCTGGCAAAACTGGAACATCGGGTGACCGGCGCCGACCCTGCGGGGGCGATGCTGGGCATTGCCCGCGGGCGCGAGGGCGGTGAACGGGTCACCTGGGTCGAGACAGATGCCGCAGGCCTTCATCTCGCAACGCGTTTCGATCTCATCATCATGACCGGGCATGCCTTCCAGACCCTGTTGAGCGATACGGAGATCCATGCTGCCTTGCAGGCCTTCGCCGGTCATCTGGGACCCTGCGGAAAACTGGCTTTCGAGACCCGCAATCCGCTCGCGCGAATGGGAGACCTGGATACCGGCTTTGTCGCGCGAAACCGTCAGACTGCCTGACGGCTCGAGCGTCGAGGTCCACAATGACATTCGCCTCGCCACTGGAGAACTCGTCACCTATGAGACGCATTTCCGCTTCGGCTCTGATGACGTGGCCGTCGGCGTCGATACTTTGCGCTTCATCGACCAGGCCCGGCTCACAGGCATCTCATGGATGCGGGGTTCAACGCGCTCGCCTCGTATGGCGATTGGGATGGATCGACGGTCGGCCCTTCGAGCCCGGAACTGATCGTGATCTGTCAGCCCTGACGGGCCGGCTTCGGCGCGCGCCATTCCGGGATGAGATCCTCGAGCTGAAGAGTATTCTGGCCGGCCTCACCCGAAGCTTCGGCAAAGCTTCCGGTCTGAACCGGGTCATTTTCGAGCGCCTGTTGGGAGACTGCCGGGTCATGGGGCCGATTGGCCCATTCATAGAGAAGCTCGATGCTGTATTTCGCTTTTCCTTCGAACTTCACGGCGAGATAATGGGCCGCATCGCAGACCGACGCCCGGCGAGTGCAGAAGTCGCGCATGTCGGCAACCGTCGAGACGGCGGCGGCGAGGAATTCGGTTGCCGGCGGGTCTTGGGGGGTCTGTGCCATCATCGCGGCATGGTCTTCCGGCGGCGATGGCATGAGGAACACCGCCGCGCCAAGCAAGAATATCGTGCGAATGATACGCATTCCAATTTCCCCTTATCCTTGCAATGAATAGCGCCGGCGTCTTTCCCGCGGCTGAAAAGTCGTGGGTCAATTCGAGTCAAACTTTCGATAAGAATTAAGGGTTTTGTTAACCATCTGGAAATCATGACGGCTTACCCACGAAAGGACCGCAACAACCCGATATTAAGCATCCTCCATGCATAATGCGGCTGAAGCGGGAGCCGGCGCCCGAAGCCGGTGATGTTCAGTTTCGAGTTGGGTCCGGCGTTGAATGAGCGACTATGAAGAGGATGACGCGCCGCGTCTGGGCGTCTCGACCATTGTGGTCGGGCTGACGGTGGGCATACTTTCCCTCGCCATCATATACAACACGCTGACACAATCGACGCCACAGGCCAGCTTGGCCGGCGGTTCCGCTGCTTCGGATGCCGACCCGATCACCGGTTCGACGCGCGTGAGCGTCGATGCGGCCAATTCGGATCAAGCCGGTACCGTGACCCTGCGCTATGATGCGACGGTCGAGAGCGCACAGCGCGAGCTCGCCGCCTCGGGCCTCTATAGCGGCCAGGTCGACGGCGTGTCTGGCCGGCGCACCAAGCTTGCCATTATTGCCTATCAGCGTGCCAATAGCCTGGACGAGACTGGTCTTGCCACACCCGAACTCATCGAACATATCCGCTATACGCGCCAGATCAGCGAAGCGGTGAACATGACGGAAGTGGCGCCCGGTTCTCCGCCACCGGGCACTTTGACACAGCCGAAGCCCGTCGATACGGTGACCCGCGTGCAGGTCGGGCTTGCCGAACTCGGCTATGAGCCGGGCGCGATCAATGGCCAGATGGGCCAGCAGACCCGCAACGCCATTCTCAAATTTGAACGCGACCGCGGGATTGCGCCGACTGGTGATATCAGCGCCACGCTGATCGCCGAACTGGAGAAGCTGAGTTCGCGTAGCCCGACAAGCGCCAACTGAGGCTCGAGCTCTGTTAGATGCGGCTCAAATCCGAAATCTGGGTTCATGCCTTTCTGCGCCGCAGCTTCGTCCACGGCCTCTTCGGCGCCGTGCTGCGCAAGGGCGCTCCCGAGGCGGGCGCCATCTATGTCGTCATCAATCGCCTCGACGGAACGGTAAAGGTATTGGGACCGCCCCCAGGCTCGGCGATCGATGAAAGGGGAGAGCGGCTTTGGACCGAAGTCATCCCCCCGGTCGCTTCGGCCTCAGCGGTCACTCCTTTCATCGAAAGACTGGCGAAATTCGATCCCGACATCTGGGTGGTGGAGGTCGAGGATCGGACGGGAATGGCGGGCCTGACGATACTCGCACCGGACTGACACATTATTGTTGCAAGGCAGATAAATTCGCTTAGCTCTTTATTAACCACACCGGAGCGTAAATGGCGCAAGCCGGATCGGCTGGGAGTGCCGTGACATGGCTCGAAGGTGATGGTGATGGGGACGATACTGACTTTTCCGCGCGACCGTCTGCGACCTAAGGCGGCGTCCTTCCATGAGGGACCGGCGGAGATCTTGATCTTTCCGGGAGTCCGGATCGAGCGTTATGATTTCAGCCTGGCAGACCGGTTGCCGCCGCCGCGCCGGCAGGGACGTCCGACGCGCATGCAGGCGCTTGAATTCGATCGCGGCGAATAGAACAAATACCGGCTATCAATATTCCTGCCTTGTCGGTGTGATCGTCAGCTCTTGCATGATCACGTTCTGCGGCATCTGATAGGCGAACAGGATCGTTTTTGCCACATCCTCGGCCGCAATCGCGCCAACCGCTTTCTTGCCCTTGCTCCAGAATTCCCGAGCGGCTTCATTCAGCATTGTCTTATCTATCTCTGACTCGGTGAGACCTGGAGACACCACGATCACCCTGACATCATAGGGCGCCATGTTGCGCCGGCACCCTCGCTGACCGCGTGAACGAAGAACTTCGTGCCGCAATAGACATCGTGACTGGGATAGGACTTGCGGCCGGCGATCGAGGAAACATTGATGATCGTGCCGTGCCGGCTGCCATTGCGTCGCGGTCGCGCACGTCGGCCGAAATGCAAAGCGCGTTGGCAAGGCCGAGCGCGCGCAAATTCCCGATCCGTCGTCCGAGCAGGAGCAGCCTGTAACCAGCCTCGGCGAAGGCCAGGGCCGTCGCCTTGCCGATGCCCGAACCCGCACCTGTGATCATGACCAGCGGTTTATCAGCCATCATTCTCCTTGTTTATGGCTTCGAGCGTTGACCCCCGCTTGCTCAGGTGGGAGTCAGCGTGCAGGCTGAGCGCGACAGGATATCGGAGAACTGTTTGCGCTGCTCGGGATATTCGAGCGCCATCCAGAACACCGCAATGCCATGCGGTTCGGGTATTTCCACCGACCAGCCGTCGCTGAGAGCGCGCGTGTTTTCAGACTGGTCGCCGCCCAGGAGATCCAAGACGCCGGGGGCCTGCTTCACTGTGAGCTTGAATTTGTTGGTGCCAGCCTGGCGGTCATTGATCGTATAGAGATCGGCACCCTTGTCGGAATAGATGGTGAGCGACCAGAAAGTATGCGGCATTTCGGCGGCAACCGACAATTCGCCCTTGCTGATGTCGAAGATGCATTTGCCGGAAAGCGCTTCGGTTGGGGTTTCGCCGAGGAGTCGAAGCTGCTCGGTGGCGTCGAGCAGGACGAAACGGTTGATCTGGCTGTCTTCCTTGGATCCACCCATCAGGCGTTGCATGGCAAAAGAAGGAGCGATGAGTACATAGCTCAGATGCGATACGGCGCCGATGAGCAAAGCGACGGCGATCCAGTACAGCCAGGCTCTCATGAACAGGTCTCGCGTCTGATCCGGGGCAGCGTCACCACTGATGCGCCGGCATTGAGCCCTGAACCCGGCCTCACCTTCAGAACCAGGGCAAAACGTGAAAGATCACTGGGATTTGAAATGCGGCGAGGTGAAGCTGGCCAAGGGGGGCTGGTTTTTTTCTTCATTGGTGAGGGCAAGCTGCCACCAACGTGCCGAAACCCGCGGTCCCTGGATGACATAATCGCAGGATGCATCGAGGGCGGCGCCATCATCATCATGTACCGCCTCGAACAGCAATTCCTGGCCGAGCGCCGGCGGCAGGCGTCCGAACATCAGATAATGCGCGTTCACATAGGGATCGCGGATCGAGGCGGTGCCCGCGAACCAGGATTCCCACGGACCGCCGCCAGCCGTCATTGCCGTTGCAGTTTTCTCAATCGACCATTGCGCGCTGATCACGCCGAGCATGACGCCGAAAAAAAGGATGCCACCAGCCTTGATGACGGAGCCGAGTCTCATCTACGTCGTGATCCTACTGTCATCCGCGAGGTCCCGTCAGTCGAACAGGTTGCCCAGGAAGTTGCCATTCGACTTGCGCTTCTTCTTCGTATTGGTGTTGGGAAGCACGAGGGTCGTGTCTTTCTTCTTCTTCCGCTTTGCCTTTCCCTCATTGTCATCGTTGCCGAAGATGCTGAACATGTCTTTCAGGACGTTGACCACCGGATCATCCGATTCGCGCGGCCGGACAATGGCGACGTCTTCCTCGGTCGGAGCCGGCGCCGTCTTCTGCCGCTTGGGTGGCTTCGTCAGCTTGACCGAGGGATCCGATGTGATTCCATTGTCCGCCGACTTGCCAGTATCCGGTGTCACCACCGCAGCCTGATCGGCCGGTGTCTCGGCGCTCGCATCGGCAATGGTGTCATCCGCACTCATATCCGGAATGTCTTCCAGGGGAGGTGCGGGGTTTTCCGCCGCATACTGCAGATAGCGCTGCTCCATCGGCACGCCCGGCAGCGCCGTCGCGACTTGCGGCTGCTCGGCCCACAGCATGACGTCATGCCACGTGGCGGCAGGCACGAGGCCACCGGTCACCTTGTTCATCGGCGTGAAGTCGTCATTGCCGTACCACACGCCCGTCACATAATGCGCGGTGAAGCCGATGAACCAAGCATCGCGATAGGCCTGGTTGGTGCCGGTCTTGCCCGCCTGCGGCGTGAAGCCGAGCAGCGCCCGTCGCCCGGTGCCGTTTTCAACGACGGCATTCATCATATGGTTGAGCTCGGCGATCTTCTCTTCCGGCACTGCCTGGACGCGCTCCTCGGGAGGCTCCTTGTCCCGGCTATAGATCACATCGCCATTGGGCCTTCTGATTTCGAGCACCGTATAGGGCTTGAGGACGACGCCGCCCGTAGCGAAAGTCCCATAGGCGGTGGTGATGTCGAACAGCGTCATGGCGCTGGTGCCCAGCACCATGGGCGGCCAGGTCTCGAGCACGGCCTTAAGGCCGACCTTGCGCGCCGTCTCGATGATCGCTGGCCGGCCGAAATCCATCGACAGCCTGACCGGAACGGAATTGTAGGATTTCGCGAGCGCAGTGGTCAGCGTGACGCGTCCGCCATATTTGTTGGTGTAATTGCGCGGCGCCCAGCCGCCGACCGCCACTGGTCCGTCGACGACCATCGATTCCGGCGTATAGCCGTTGAGAAGGGCAGTCAGATAGACGAAGGGTTTGAAGGACGAGCCCGGTTGGCGCATCGCATCGGTGGCGCGGTTGAACTGGCTGTTCTCATAGTCGCGCCCGCCGACGATCGTCTTGATCGCGCCCTCAGTTGTCATCGTCACGACTGCTGCCTGTGTCGCGTGATATTGCGGGCCTTCGGTATCAAGCTCCTTGTTGATGATGCGCTGTGCCGCCTCCTGCAGCTTCGCATTGATCGTCGTCTTTACCTCGATCACGAAATCGCCGGTAATATGCTTGGCCTCGATAAGTGCGAGCGTGTCGGCATAGGCCTTATCGAGGAACCAGTCGGGGCTTGCGACGGCGGGTGAGTTGACGAGATCGGCGGGCTCGCGTCTCGCCTGAACCAGCTGGCCCTGGGTGATGAAACCGGCATCGAGCATGCGGTAGAGCACGACGTTGGCGCGCGCCCGCGCCTGCTCCATGCTGACATGGGGGGCATATTTGGATGGCGCCTTGAACAGGCCGGCTAGCATAGCGGCTTCCGAGAGATTGACGTCCCTGATCGACTTGCCGAAATAATATTGGGCCGCCGCCTCGACGCCGTAATTGCCGCCGCCCAAATAGGAGCGGTCGAGATAGAGCTTGAGAATCTCGTCCTTCGACAGCCTGGCCTCGATCCACAGGCTTAAGAACGCTTCATGGACCTTGCGCTGGATCGTGCGTTCGGGGCTCAGGAACAGGTTCTTCGCCACCTGCTGGGTGATCGATGATCCGCCCTGCACAACATCATTGGCGCGCGCATTCTGGATAATGGCGCGGAACGTGCCAAAGACGTCAACGCCGAAATGCTGATAGAAACGTGCGTCCTCGGTGGCGAGCACGGCCTTGATCACATGCGGTGGGATATCCTCAAGCGGGATGGCATCATCCTGGCGGATGCCGCGCCGGCCGATGATCTCGCCATTGTCGTCGGTGAATGTGATCGCATAGTCACGGCCCTTGTTCCATACATCCCCGGTGCCGGAGAAGGGTGGCAGCGCGAAAGCGAGAAGGCCGAAGACGATGACGGTGCCGAAAGTCGCCATGTCGTCGAGGAGGTCGATAACGATGCGTTTGGGGCCGGAGAGCCTGAAGCGTTGGACGAAGGAGGAATAGGCGGAGGCGGTCCGCTTTATCCCGTCAAAAAATTCATAGACAGCCGAACTCACATAGGAGTCGAGCCACATTATCGTCTGATAGCTGGATTTTTTTGGCGATTTGGCCAAGATCGACGTCCGTTATCCTGTGCCAAGCCTTTTACCACTGGTTGCCGGGCGGTTTCCAGCTACTTCAAAAATATGACGGAATGGGGCCCGAAGCCCGGCGTCTATCGCCGAAAAATGTTCCATGGCACAACCGGCGGGCATGAAAGTCCGACCGCAGAAAGGGGGGGCGGGCCCCCATATCGTCATTCTGGCCGGTGGCACCGCCTCCCGCAACCTGACCATCGCCCTGATCCGCCAGGGTGCCAAGGTGACGCGACTTGTTCCGGCCTGGGATTCGGGCGGCTCCTCCAGGCTCATCCGTGAAACTTTGCATATTCTCCCCGTCGGCGACATCCGCCAGGCGCTGATGACCATAGCCTATGCCGAAGGTCATGCCGGCGAAGTCGTGCGTATCTTCAATGCCAGGCTCTCCGAGACGGGGTCATCAGCAGAGCTAGAGCGTGAGCTCGCCTTCTATTCGCAAGGGTCACATCCAGTCTTGCAGACGATGAGGCAGGACATCGCGCGAGCGATCCTGCGGTATCTCGGGATATTCATCGCCGCCGCTGGAAACGGTTTCGATTGGCGGCGCGGCAGCATCGGCAATTTCATATTGTCGGGCGCTCTGCTCGCCGAGGATGGCGATATCAATGCAGCGATCCTGGCTTTCCGCGCGCTTTGCGGCATATCCGGCAATGTCTGGCCGGTATCGAAGGACAATGGCCTGGTGCTTGGCGCCGAGCTCAAGGACGGGCGGTGTATCGAGGGCCAGCATCTGATCACCGCCATGAATGATGCCGATGCGCTAATCGGCATCAGGACGATCGGCCTCGGCACGGCGGTGGCCAATCCGAAGGCGCTCAGCGCGATCGCGGCGGCCGACGCCGTCATATACGGGCCGGGAAGTTTCTATACCAGCGTCCTGGCGCATCTTCTGGTGGAAGGAATTGCCGAAACCATCGCCCGTTCGCCGGCGCCGAAAATCCTGATCGGCAATATGCTGGAGGACCACGAGACCCGCGGACTGACGCTCGATGAGATGGCCATGCGCCTTAGCCAGGCGGGTCAGGGAAAGCCAATACTCACGCACGTCCTCGCCCATGAGGGCGCGGTTCCGGTCGCGCGCGTCGTGGGAGCATCACGCTTCGTGACGTACAGGGGAACCGCCATGCCCGGCATTACGGTCATTGCGAGGGATTTCGAGGATCCCTGGCATCGTGGCCAACATGATTCAGGTCTCGTGACATCGATGATTTTGCATCTGGTCCATAAGGGCTTATGACAATGACGATGAGCGAGCCTTTCTGGAAGACCAAGACACTCTCCGAAATGACATCCGAAGAATGGGAGAGCCTGTGTGACGGTTGCGGGCGCTGCTGCCTCGTCAAGCTTGAGGACGAGGATACCGGCAAGATCCACTTCACCAGTCTCGCCTGCAAATTGCTCGACCGCAAGACCTGCCGATGCGGAGACTATGCCAATCGCAGCAAGCGTGTTTCCGACTGCGTGCGTCTCACGCCAGGTAATGTCGGCAAGCTCAATTGGCTGCCCGATAGCTGCGCCTATCGCCGCCTGGCGCGCGGCCAGCCGCTTGCCTGGTGGCATCCTCTGGTTTCAGGGCGCAGGTCGAGTGTCGCGGAAGCGGGAATCTCGGTCAGGGGCCGGATACAGTCGGAGGAAGGTGTGGCTGAGGAGGAGCTCGAGAACCATTTGCGGAAATTGCCGAAAGCCAGGAAGCCGGCCTCGTGAGCTGCAAGTTTTCCGTTCCTGTTGCATGAAAGTCACACTGTCCCTTCAGCCGGTGTAGAAAATATCAAGTCAAATCAGATAATTATCCAATCTGTATCGGTGTGGCACAAACTTGGGGGCAGATCGATTGGCTGGCTTGCATTTGAATTATGACTTAACCTCCAGGTTATCGATTCACTGATTTTGCGATTAGAGCAGGGGACTGAAGGCGGCCGGACGCGGCCGCCTTTTTCTATTCTCCACGACCCCACTCGCTAGAAGTTGGCGAGGGGACTGCTCATCTCAGATAGAACGATGTTCCACTCACCAGCCGCCCGTTCTTGGCAGGATCGGTCGCAAATGCACAGCCATGCTGGATCGGATGCCGTTTCGAGGAGCGGGATCGCGTCAATTCGCCGCCCCCAAAGGCATTGTCGGGTGATCTTAGCCGGACAGTGAAAATCTCCATATTGCAGGGGTTTAGCCGGGATTGGGCACAATTGTACGCTATTCATTCGAGGTTCATCTTGCGCGGACTACGTTGCCTCCAAGGAAGGATCGAGAATGCGTCGGAAACTCACCATAATCGCCCTCGCGGCGATGATGCTGGCTTTCGGAGAGTTTGCGCTGGCGCAGTCTCCGAACCTCCAGCCTCAGGTGCAGCCGAAGTTCAGGATCCAGCCCAGGGTCAACAAGGCGCCGGTCAGGCCGCCGTCGATTCCCCTGTCGGTGGCACAGCAGAATATCCAGATGGTCATGCCCAACGCCAAGGTGCTCAAGATCGGGCCCTTGCCCAGCGGAGACATCATTGCGACCGTCAGAATTGAGAACCAGGTCAGAAAGATTCGGGTTGATGGAGAAACGGGCGCGGTGCAGAACTGAGCCCGCCGGACCAGGGGATACTCATGAGATTGCTCGTCGTCGAAGACGATCCTGATCTGAACCGTCAGCTTGTATCGGCTCTCACCGATGCAGGTTATGTGGTCGATTCCGCCAAGGACGGCGAAGAGGGCCATTATCTTGGCGAAACCGAGCCCTATGACGCCGTCATCCTCGATCTCGGCCTGCCAGTCCTCGATGGGGTCAGCGTTTTGGAGAAGTGGCGCCGCAACGACAGGAAAATGCCGGTGCTCATCCTGACCGCTCGCGATCGCTGGAGCGACAAGGTGCAGGGGTTTGATGCCGGTGCTGATGACTATGTGGCCAAGCCATTCCACATGGAGGAAGTGCTGGCGCGGGTGCGCGCTCTTCTGCGACGCTCTGCCGGTCATGCGACAAGCGAAATCGCCTGTGGCCCCTTGCTGCTCGACACCAAGAGTGCGCGTGTCACCGTCAATGGCAACGCGATCAAACTCACTTCGCTGGAATTCCGCCTGCTCGCCTATCTCATGCATCATAAGGGCAAGGTGGTATCGCGCACTGAACTGGTCGAACATCTCTATGACCAGGATTTCGATCGCGATTCGAACAC
>VAZZ01000039.1:29281-34747 GCA_005884715.1 Alphaproteobacteria bacterium
CTGAGGACCATACGCGGCATGGGATATTGCGTGTCCGAGCCGGATGATGCGGCGTAACTCACTAGCCTTCCGGCTTGTCGTCTCTTCCGCCGTCGTCGCCATCATCCTGCTTGTCAGCGCCGCGGTCCTGCTGGCGAGCCTGTTTCAGACAGCCCTTGAACGCAATTTCGACGCGCGCCTGCGCGCCGTCATGGACGGCCTGCTCGCCAATGTCGAAGTGCATGCTGATGGCTCGCCCGGCATACAGAACTTGCTTGCCGATACGCGCTTCACGCTGCCGCTGTCCGGCTGGTACTGGCAGGTGACGCCGCCGAAGCGCGGCATTGCCGATCTGGCTTCGCCGTCGCTTTTGGAAAAGCGCTTGATACCGCGAGCGGCCGATCTCGCCGATCGAGATGCCGACGGCATCGCGCATTTCTATCTCGATGATGTCAATGGCACGCGGCTGCGCGTGCTCGAGCAGCGCTATAAGCTGTTCGACAAGGCCGAACAGTATTCCTTTCTGGTGGCGGGCAATTTCGATGAATTGAAAGCCGAGGCGACCTCGTTCCGCCAGACGCTCGTCGCCATGCTGACCCTTCTGGGGCTTGGGCTTCTCATCGCCATTCTCGTTCAGGTGCGGTTCGGTCTGCGCCCGCTTGGCACGCTGCAGACCAAGCTGACCGCGATCCGCGAAGGCCAGGCAGAACGGCTAGAAGGAATGTATCCTGAAGAAATCCAGCCGGTTTCGGATGAGCTCAATCTCCTCATCCAGGCCAATTCCGAAATCGTCGATCGCGCCCGCACGCAAGTGGGCAATCTAGCCCACGCGCTGAAAACACCGCTGAGCGTACTCAACAATGAAGCGAAGCTGCAGCCGGGACCCTTGGCCGACAAGGTCTCCGAACAAATCCAGATGATGAATAATCAGGTCAGCATGTATCTTGATCGCGCGCGCCGCGCCGCGCGGGCGCAGACTGTCGGTTCGGTCACCGAGGTCGAGCCAGTGCTGGCCGCCCTCGCGCGCACGCTTGAGCGCATTCATCTCGAAAAGGGCGTCAAGGTCTCCGTCGAATGTCCGACGGGCATGAAATTCCGTGGCGAGAAGCAGGATCTCGAAGAGATGGCGGGTAACCTTCTAGACAATGCCTGCAAATGGGCCACAAAGCAGGTGAATGTCGCGGTTGAGCCGAGCATGGATGCGCCGCCGGACGGCCGGCTGTGGATCGATGTCGTGGTGGGTGACGACGGTCCAGGCCTGCCGCCCGACAAACGCAAGCACCTTCCTGCGCGCGGTCAGCGGCTTGACGAAACCAAGCCAGGCTCGGGACTGGGCCTCTCAATCGTGACCGAGACCGCGGCAATGTACGGTGGCGGACTAAGACTAGATCAATCGAAACTGGGGGGCCTTGCAGTCAAACTGCGCCTTCCAGCCGCGCTATAGCTTGAGACTAAAGTCACCAAGACCGTAAATATCTGAACCGCGGCGCTGAAATCAGCGGATCGGCGGGGATTAAATGTTGGCGCTGCTGTAATATCCTCAAAGTTATTTGATTTTCGGAATATGTATTATATTTTCATTGGACGCTGATCCAAAGAGCACTGATGCACAAAATTCTGGATCGGGGCAAACGCTTCAATTTCTGGTCGTAACAGACAAGTTCGGTAGGGTGCTGTCTGCAAATTGCCCCCGGTCGCGGGCGCACTCCTATCGGGGGGCGGATCTCTCGGGATCCGCTCCCTTAGCTTTTGGCACGACCAGTCAGAGTATTTCTTTTCCAGATCAAAAGTAGCCTCAGAGCTTCCTGCGCAACTTCGCAATGGCAGCAATATTTCGCATTCACTTAGTAAGGCACAAGCTTTGAAGTTGTAACAACCCGCATCAACACTTTGCTAACGAGTGTCGGCACGCCGCGTCCGCGATAGATGCCATCAGTGAGGGACACAATGAGTTGCCTCGGCCCGAATCCGCGCACGCTGCAGTGCACCATACCCGAAGTGAGATAGTTCGCGAGCCATCAATTGCGGCTGTCCCTGCGCTAGACTATCCTTGCCAACGCTTTTGTCAGATAAAATGCAACGAAGGCGAAAAATGGGAGGATATCAAATGCGTAAAGCTCTTGCTTCGGTAAGCCTGTGCGCGCTTGCTGCCTTGTTTTCGGCCGGCGCCCAGGCCCAGGACACTGGCACCATCACCAAGGCGGTCGGCGGCTATACATTCGAGCAGGCGGCCAAGGAGGCGGAAGCCACCAAGAATTTCCATTCGGCCGACGGTCATCTGACCTTCGCCATCGTCACCCACACCGCCGGCAACGGCTTCTTCGATCCGGTCTATGTCGGCGCGACAGCCGCCGGCAATATGATCGGCGCCAAGATCCTGCTGCTCGGCTCGGAATCGCCGACCGACGACGTCGTGCGCGAGATCGAAATTTTGAACCAGATCATTCAGGACCCGACTATCGACGGACTGATCCTGACGACGCCACAGGTCGGCGCCTACAATGACATCGTCAAGAAACTGCTCGACAAGGGCATTCCCGTCGCGACGACGAATTCCTTCGACCCGACGATCTACATGCGCGATGGCATCAGCCATACCGGCCAGAGCGCCGCGGCTGCGGCGATTGGCGGTGCGGCACTCGCCAAATGCGTGCTCGACAAGGGCCTCGACAAAGGCTCGATCTTGTTCCCGTCGCAAACGACGGCGGGCAACGTCGAAGTCAACAACCGCGTGGTCGCCGCCTTCGACCAAGTTGTCAAGGACCTCAATGCCGCCGGCAAGCTCGCCAACTTCACCGTCGACGCGGGACCGGAGAAGATTGGCATCGCCGTCAACGACCAGGACATTCCGGGCTCGATCGTCACCCTCCTCGAATCGCGTGGTGACGTCGTCGGTATTTTCGGCCCGAACGGCGCCGTCACGCCGGCGATCGTCACGGCAATCAGTCAGACCAAGAAGGAGGGACAGATCTGCGCCTATGGCTATGATCTCGGCCCGCCGATTCTCGAAGGCCTGAAATCCGGCGCGCTTACCGGCTCGCTCGGTCAACAGCCGTTCCTGCAAGGCTTCTGGCCGGTCATGCAGCTCTATCTGCAGATCGACCGCGGCATCGCGGCGGCCAATCTCGACACCCGCGCCCAGGTCGTGACCAAGGAAAATGTCGCGACGGTCGGCAAGCGCTTTGAGAACTGACACGCCTCAGGTGATCCTGCGGGAGAGGCTTCGGTCTCTTCCGCACCCATTGACTCAATGAAGGTTTTTCGCTCTCCCACCGCCGTCATCCAGGCGAAAGCCGGGGCCCCCTGCATAAGTGCAACGCGGGAAGCGCTGCTCGGGTGGAAAGAATTCTATGGGCCTCGGCTTTCGTCGGGGTGACGAGAGTGGGTAGGGTGGAGATGTCGCATGTAAAGTCTTCAACTATTCCGAGTACCGGGTCGCATGTCCGCCGCCGTCACCGCGCCTTCACCACCTGCTCGCCGCCGGCTACCGCTCGAGATTATCGGCGGGTGGGAAGTGGGCTTGATCATTTTCCTAATCTTGCTCTACCTTGCCGGCGTCTACATCAATCCCAGGTTTTTCGGGTCGAGTGCCGCTCTCTCCTCGGTCATGCGCGATGCCGCGCGCTATGGCGTGATGGCGGTCGGCATGACTTTCGTCATCGTCAACAAGGATCTCGACCTGTCGGTCGGCTCGCTCTACGGGCTGACTGCGGCGGTCTTCGCGGTGTCCTTCGCCCCGTCCTATTTCAACACGGACCTTTATCTGGCCGTTGCCTGGGCGCTCGCTGTCGGCCTCCTGGTCGGGCTCATCAACGGCGTTCTCGTAACGATCCTGCGCGTTCCGGCGTTCATCGCGACGCTGACCATGCTTTTCATCGGGCGCGGCATTGTAACCGGCATGTCCGGCGGCAAGACCATTTCATTCATGTCCAAGGCCGGGGAGCATCCCGAGTTCTTTATCATCGGCCAGAACAACGCCTGGGGCTTCAACAACCAGGTCTTCGTCTTCGCCGTCTTTGCCGTGGTTGGAATGGTTGTGCTCGCCAAGACCACCGCGGGCTATCAGACCTTTGCAACCGGGGGCAACGAGCTCGCTTCGGACTATGCCGGCATCGCGACCCGCCGGGTGCGCATGCGCGCCTATCTGATATCCGCCTTCTGCGCGACGGTCGCCGGCATGATGCAGGTCGCTCAGGATCGCGCCCTGATCGCCCAGTCGGGCCAGGGCCTGGAATTGATCGTGATCGCGGCGGTCGTCGTCGGGGGCGCGTCGATACTCGGCGGCCGTGGCCGCGTCCTTGGCAGCGTGCTCGGTGTCATCCTCATCGTGCTCATCGACAAGGTCCTGCGCGAAGGCTACGCAACGACGCGCACAGTGCTGGTCGACAAAATCGAAATGAAGGTGCAGGCGGTGGCGCAACTGCCGCCGGGAGCCGTGCCGGCCTTTCTGGGGCTCATTCTGATCCTCGCCGTGCTGATCGAGCCGTGGGTGATCCGGCGCAACGCCATCGGGAGATTGTGGGCCAAGATCAGAGGTCTGCCGATACCGCCGGCCCCTGATGTCGGCAGTGTCGCGATCGTCGGCGCCCAGACTAGGGGCAGCGTGGTCTCCGACCGTGCGATGAACGCGCGCGGTCTGGGCAAATTCCTCGCTAGACGCGACGCGGCCGCGATCATCATCGCGGTCGTGCTCTGGTTTGCCGGGATTTATCTGCGCCCCGATTTCTGGGGCAGCCTCGACAATTCCTTCAACCTCATCCTCGCCTTTACCGAGGTGGCGCTGCTGTCGATCGGGCTCACCTTTGTGATCGCCAATGGCGATATCGACCTGTCGGTCGGCTCGGTGCTTGCCATGAGCGGGGCGATCGCGGCGTTCTCGATGAAGACGATGGGCTTCGGCCCGTGGACATCCATTCTTCTGGCTCTGTGCGGCGGCATGCTCGCGGGCGCGGTCAACGCTGCTGTCACGGTTCGTTTCAAGCTTCCCGCCTTCGTCGCCACCCTTGGCATGTTCTATACCGCCCGCGGCGTCGCCGCATGGATCGTGTCCGGCCGCGAGCTTTTCGGCTTTCCGGAAAGTTTCAATCTGATCGGCCGCAAACTGATCGAAGCATTGAGGTATTTCGATATCGCGCCCGCACCCGACTCGTTCCTTTTCAGTCTGAGCGCGGCCCTCAGCGTACAGAGCATCTTTATGATTGTGCTGGCTATCATGACGGCGATTATTCTCGGCTATACGATCTGGGGCCAGCAGGTCTATGCGACAGGCGGCAATATCCGCGCCGCGGCCTATGCCGGCATCGACACCGATCGCGTACGGGCGTTGAGCCTCGTCTTTTCCGCCCTGTGCGGATCGCTTGGCGGGGTCATCTATATCGCATTCTATCGCAGCTTCATCCCGACCGCCGGCCAGTTCCGCGAGCTTGACGCCATCGCATCGGTCATCATCGGCGGCGGGTCGATCTTCGGTGGCTTCGGCACCATCAT
>VAZZ01000039.1:34772-43039 GCA_005884715.1 Alphaproteobacteria bacterium
GTGAATGTCTTCATCGGCCTCATCCTGATCTTGGCCGTGGTCGGCGACATCTGGCTGCGCCAGTCCGCGGCCTTGGGGATCATCCTAAAGAGCCTGTTCGCCAGGCGATGGAGGCGCTCCCGTGCCTGAAGAAATGAGCTCCCTGGAACAGCCCATCATCGAGATGCGCGGCATCAGCAAGGCCTTCGGTCCGGTGCGCGCTCTCGCCGATGTCGATCTGCGCCTGTTTCCCGGGGAAGTCCTTGGTCTCGTCGGCGACAATTCCGCCGGCAAGTCAACTCTGATGAAAATCCTGACCGGCGCCTATCACCGTGACGCGGGCGAGATCCTGGTGGCGGGAAAGACCGTCAACTTCAAGAGCCCACATGAAAGCCGCGATGCCGGGATCGAGATGATCTACCAGGATTTCGCGTTGTGCGGGAATATGGATGTCGGCCAGAATGTCTTCCTCGGCCGCTGGCCGCGCAAGGGACCGTTCGTCGACCGCAAGACCATGTATTCGGAAGCCGACAACGTGCTGAAGCGGCTCAAGGTCGATGTCAATTCTGTCCATCAGCGGGTCGAGAGCCTGTCGGGGGGACGCCAGCAATCGGTCGCCATTGCGCGCGCGATTTCATTTGAGCCGCGCGTGGTCGTTCTCGACGAGCCCACCGCCAATCTCTCGGTTGTGGCGACTGAACGGCTGCTCGAAACCATGCTCGAGCTCAAGAAGCACGGCGTCGCCCAGATCATCATTTCCCACAGGCTTCAGGACATCTTTGCCGTCGGCGACCGGGTCATGGTCTTGAAGCGCGGCGAGAATGTCGGCGAGCGGGAAATCAAGCGCACTACTGAGCATGAGGTCCTCGCGCTCATTGTCTCCGGAAAGCCAGAGAAATAGGTACGGCCTGCGCTCTCTTGCGAAATCTCCGCTCCACCCACCATCCGTCACCCCGACGAAAGTCGGGGCCCCATTAAATTCTTTCCGCGCAAGCAGCGCCGCCCAGATTGCGCTTATTCAATGGGGCCCGGCTTTCGCCGGGATAACGATTTGTGGGAGAGTGCGAACCTTCATTGGTCTTCTTCATCGATGACCCACTTTTCCACGAAAGCGGGTACTAGCCCGTACCGGTGACGCCGAGAATCGGCACGCCCCGCTCACGATAGGGCGTCCTGCCATAGAAAGCGCGATAGCATTTCGAGAAATGCGAGGGCGAGGAGAAGCCGCAGGCGAGTGCCACATTGATGACCGACATGTCGGTCTGTAACAGCAGCGAGCGCGCTTTTTTGAGCCTCAATTCGAGGTAGTAGCGCTTGGGCGAGCGGTCGAGATAGCGCCGGAACAGGCGTTCGAGCTGGCGTGCCGAGAGACCCGCCTGGCGGGCCAACACGCTCGGCGACAAAGGCTCTTCGAGATTATTCTCCATCTCCTCGATGATGCCGACGAGCTTGGGATGGCGCGCCCCGATACGCGCGGGCAGCGACATGCGCTGATGCTCGCTGTGATGGCGGATTGGCGAATGCAGCACGAGTTCGGCGACATTGGCGGCGAGATCGGGCCCGTGCTGGCTGGCGATCAGGGCAAGCATCATATCGAGTGCCGATGTTCCGCCGGCACTGGTGAAGCGGTCGCGATCGATTTCGAACAACCCGCCGGTCGCTTCGATTTCCGGGAAAGCCTCCGCGAAGCCCGGGAGGTTTTCCCAATGGATGGTGCAGCGATAACCATCGAGAATATGGGCTTCGGCGAGGATATGAGCTCCGGTGCAGACAGCGCCGATATCCATGCCGCGTCTTGCTGCCTTGCGCAGCCAGTTCACCAGCCTTTTGTCGACATGATGCTGGACATTGAGACCGCCGCAGACGATGACCGTATCGTGCTCGTTGATCTGGTCGAGATCCCCATCGACCATGGCGAGAATCCCGTTCGAGGCGGCGACCGGCTTACCGTCGACCGAATGCATGGCCCATTTATAAAGAGGCTTTTCGGCGCAGCGATTGGCGAGCCGTAGCGGCTCGATGGCAGCTGTGGTCGGCATCATGGTGAATTCGGGGACCATGATGAAGGCAAATTTCTGCGGCCATTCCTGAGGCTTGTCGCCGAACATGGGGCTTCCGATTGGTTGTCTTGGGCCCAATAATACCAATATGGGCCTTTGTCCATCTGCGCCATACGATGGCACGAATACGACAGGAGAAAGGAAGGCCGGTCGCAACCGGAACTGCCCGTGTCGCAAATTCTCATGCGTCGGCCAGGCGAGCGGATAATGGTGGCTGATCCAGTCCGCCATCGGGAGTTAAAGCTTTGAACATGTTCTCGAAGCTCAAGGTTGAAGCCAGCGACATGCCAGCCCTGGTCGCTGCATTCCTGTCGCGGCTTTCCATCGAGATCACGCCCAAGCAGGTCGAAAAGGTAGGCCTGCTCAGGGACAAGTTGCCGCAAGGCACTTGCGTTTATGTCGCTTTGATCGACCCGGCGGACCTGGCGTTGCAGATCGAGGCCGTGGCAGCCATTCGCGCCGCCGGCCTCGAGCCGGTGCCCCATGTGCCGGCCCGTTTTGTCAGGGACAAGTCCGATCTCGATCGTCGTCTCGCCCATTTCGCCGAACGGGGCGAAGTGCATCAGGCGCTTGTCCTCGGCGGCGGCGCGCCACAGCCTTTGGGCATCTTTGATGCGGCAATCCAGCTTCTCGAGACCGGGCTGTTCGAGACCTATGGGATCAGGAAGATCGGCCTTGCCGGCCATCCTGAAGGCAATCCGGACATCATCAAGGCGAAGGGCGAGGCAGCTCTTGCCGAGGCGCTGAAGGTCAAGCAGGCCTATCTCGCGGCACATAAAATTGAAGGCTATATCGCCACCCAGTTTCTGTTTGAGGCGGGGCCTGTGGCTTATTGGGCCAAAAGCCTGCGCGATGAGGGCATAACCCTTCCTATCCATGTCGGCGTGCCGGGACCGGCGACGATCAAGACGCTGGTCAAGTACGCCGCTATGTGCGGTGTCGGCAATTCGGCCCGCTTCATTCGCAAACAGGCGCTGAACGTCACCAAGCTGCTGACGGTTTCGAGCCCGGATGTCTTTGTCGAGAACCTAACGAAGCTCCATTTTGAAAAGCCGGAGCTCGGCGTCGCCGGACCGCATCTCTATCCCTTTGGCGGTTTCGACAAGCTCCTCGACTGGGTCTCCTCAAGGTCATCGTGATCCGCGGTGCTAAGCGCCGCTTTTCCGGAAAAAGCGTCCGAATTCCTAGACGAGCAGAAGGAGAAAAAGCCTAAACCGTCGGCGTCGCCTGGCGGCCAAATGGCCTGAGCGCCGCGACAGCGCGGCCATTGGCCAGAAACCAATCCCAGGCATAATCCGCATAGGAGCGGAACACATAGACATCGATCACGTCCGGCCCCGCGCTCACAATGTGGAGGAGGGCGGCGATTTCCGCAAAACGCAGGCGGCGCACAGTTCCCGCCGCATATTCGGGCGACAGTAGATCGAGCGTTGACCCCTTGAGGAGAACCATGCGGGCATCATCGCCTTCCACCCGGATGATGCTGCGCATATCGGACACATCGACGGCAAACGAATGGATGCCGGCGAGCGCCTTGCGCAGGGCGGACAGGAGCTCTCCCGTCTTGGCTCTCGGAAAGAGAATGAGCCATTGATCGGTGGACAGCCACAGCGCCTGGATGTCGCCCCAGGCGGCGCTGGTGCGCGGCGCTTTGGGCAGGTCGAGGCCCAGCACCTCCTTGACGGCAGCCATGAATTTGCGCTCGCCCGCAAGCCCTCTGAGATCGATCATGCCGCGGCCGGTGATTTCGCGGATCTCGACCGAGAGATCTGCCGGGCCTTCGCGTGATTGGAGCGCGCTTTCGAACTGGGCCTCAGACATTCTGGCGGCTCCCCTCCTTGTCATAGAAAACCGGATCGGTGATACGGGCCCTGACCACCTTGCCTTCGAGCGGGAAGGACAATGTCTCGCCCATCCGGTTGCGGCCATCCTCGATCAGCGCCATGGCGATTGAACGATCGAGCGTTGGCGAATAATAGGTCGAAGTGACCTGGCCGATCATCTCCATCGGCGGCTTGTCCTTGATCGTGCGCACCGCATAGGCGCCGTCCGGCAGAACCTCCTTCGGATCGTCCGTCAGGAGCCCGACCAGCTGCTTGCGGCCGGCACTTTTGAGGAAGGATTGCTCAAGCGAGCGCTTGCCGATGAAATCCGCCTTTTTCTTCGACACCAGGCCGTCGAGCCCGACATCGAAGGGCGTCACCGTGCCGTCGGTTTCATCGCCGACGACGATATAGCCTTTCTCGGCGCGCAGCACATGCAGCGCCTCGGTGCCATAGGCCTCGATGCCGAATTCGGCACCGGCAGCGAGGATCTGATCCCACACGCTGCGGCCGAAATTGGCGGGCGTTGCTACCTCATAGGAAAGCTCGCCCGAGAAGCTGATGCGATACAGCCTGACCGGATAGGTGCCGAGCCGGCCTTCCTTCATCGCCATATGGGGGAAGCCTTCGGCCGAGATATCGAAATCGGGTGCGAGCTTCGACAGGACCTCGCGCGCCTTGGGTCCGGCAATGGCGAATTGCGCCCATTGCTCGGTGACCGGCGTCACGAAGACCTTGTACTGCGTCCACTCAGTTTGCAGCCACTCCTCGAGCCAGGCCGCGATGCGATCGGCTCCTCCCGAGGTCGTATGCATCAGGAAATGATCATCGCCGAGACGCACGGTGACGCCGTCGTCGATGAGGAAGCCGAGCTCGTTCATCATCAGACCATAGCGGCAGCGCCCGACCTTCAGGCTCGAGAACATGTTGGTGTAGATGCGGTCGAGGAATTCCGCCGCATCCGGTCCCTTTATCTCGATCTTGCCCAGCGTCGAGGCGTCGAGCAGGCCGACCTTGCGCCGCACGGCGAGGATTTCGCGGTTGATCGCGGCATGCTTGTCTTCGCCGGCGCGCGGATAGGTATAAGCGCGCCGCCATTGGCCGACCGGCTCGAAAACGGCGTTCTGCGCTTTATGCCAGCGGAAGATAGCGGTGCGGCGCACCGGCAGGAACAGGTTCTAGGGCGGGCGGAAGGTGGTGGTGCCGATCTCGGGGATGGTTTTCCCGCTCGCATCGGCAAGGATGCCGAGCGCATTGATGTTCGAAGTCTTGCCCTGGTCGGTCGCCATGCCGAGCGTCGTATAGCGCTTGGTGTGCTCGACCGAGGCGTAACCTTCGCGCTGCGCCAGTTCGAGATCGGCGGCCGTGACGTCATTCTGGAAGTCGATGAAGTGCTTGTTGCCTTCATTGTACTTTCCGGTGGCGGGCGAAAACCAGATCGGCTCCAGCGGATTTTGCGGAACAGCTTCAGCCTTGGACGGCGTGAGCTTCTGAGATTTTGCCTTGGGCAGCGCCGATTTTACTGCCGCTTCGCCCGCGGCATAACCTTCACTGAGGCAGCCGGCCATGTCCATTGTGCCATTGGCCGAGCCCACGGCCTGGATCTGGTCGTGATGCTTGCCGGGCTTGTAGCTCTGAAGCCCGCTGTCGAAGGTGAGCTTGCCGCCATTATGGCACCACAGGTTGACGACCGGGTTGAAGCCGCCCGACATGGCGACGAAATCGCAAGCGACGCGGCTTTCATTGACGACACGGCCTTGTCCCTGGCGCCATGAAGCGATCTTGACGCCGGTGAGAGTGAGACCGCCGAAGCCGGTTTCGACACCGGCGATGGCATGACCGGGAATGATCTCGATGCCGGCATTGCGCGCGTCTCGGGCACGGGCGCCGCTCATGTCCGAGCGCACATCGACGATCGATGCAATGCCCACGCCGGCGCGCTTGAGGGAAAGCGCCGTCAGATAGGCATCATCATTGTTGGTAAAGACGACGCCGCGCATGCCTGGCGCAACGCCATAGCGTTCGACCAAAGCGCGCGCTGCAGTCGCGAGCATGATGCCGGGCCGATCATTGTTAGCGAAGGCAATCGGCCGCTCGATGGCACCGGTGGCGAGGATCACCTGCTTCGCCCGCAGCTTCCACAGACGGTGGCGCGGCTTACCCTTGGCGAGGCTTTTAGGATCGTGATCGCTCACCCGCTCGAACAGCATGATATGGTTGTGATGCCAATGCCCGACCGCGGTGGTGCGCGTCATCACATGGACATTGTCGGCCTCGGCCAGCAGTTGGGCACGATTGCGCACCCAGTCGAGCTGCGGCGTGCCCTCGATGGTTCCACTCGATAGATCGGCGATGCCGCCGAAACACGGTGTCTCATCGCAGATGATGACGCGCGCACCTGAGGCCTGTGCGGCTTCGGCAGCGGCAATTCCGGCAATGCCCGCGCCGATGATAAGGATATCGCAATGCGCATGCATATGCTCATAGGTGTCGGGGTCTGGCCCATCGGGCGCCTTGCCGAGGCCGGCGGCGCGCCGGATCATCGGCTCATAGACATTCTTCCAGAAGGCCTGCGGCCACATGAAGGTCTTGTAGTAGAACCCGCCCGGGATGAAGCGCGAGATCTAGCCATTGATGGCGCCGACATCGAAAGTGAGCGACGGCCAGCGATTCTGGCTCACCGCCACAAGCCCGTCGTGGAGCTCGACCTGGGTGGCGCGCAGATTGGGTTCGTGGCGCGCCCCTTCGCCCACCCCCACCAGCGCATTCATCTCTTCCGATCCAAGACCGACGAGGCCACGCGGTCGATGATATTTGAAGCTCCGACCGAAGACGCGCTGCCCGTTGGCTAGAACAGCTGATGCAAGCGTATCGCCGGCGAAGCCGGTCATAGACTGCCCGTCGAAAGTGAAGCTCACTTTCTTGCTGCGGTCGATGAGGCGTCCGCCTTGGCCCAGACGATAGGGCTTGCCGCTCATGAGGATTTTCCTTTGCGCGCAGGCTGGACGGCAGCGAGCTTGTCCTTGAAGAAGGAAGCCCATTCGCCGGTCGCTGCTTCCATCAGCGCGCGCGGCGGCAGCTCGGTGATGCCGTAGGTGCCCTTGAAATCCATGGTCAGCGTATCGCGCACCGCATGGAACCACTTGCCGCAGCCGCGATCGCAGCGCCATCGTTCGAAATGCAGGCCCTTGGGATTGCGGCGCATGAACAGATAGTCGCGCTGCGCCGCGTCGCTCACACTGGCGGGGTCCTCGGTGGCCGGCCGCCTGATATGCGCCTCGCCGCCATAATGGAAATCCGTCTCGTCGCCCTCGGCACCACAGACCGGGCAGTGAACGATCAGCATGAACGCGTACTCCTGCGTGCCATCATCATTAATGCGCCACCGCGGCGGCGACGCTTTCATCGATCAGGCGACCCTCGATGAAGCGGTTGAGGCCGAAAGGCTCGGCGATCGGATGCGGCCGGTCATTGGCGATCGTATCGGCGAAGACGAAGCCCGAGCCCGGAATGGACTTGAAGCCGCCGGTGCCCCAGCCGCAATTGACATAGAGCCCCTCCACATCGGTCTTGCCGATGATGGGCGAGCGGTCGCCCGTCATGTCGACGATGCCCCCCCACATGCGCAGCATCCTGAGGCGCGAAATGATTGGAAAAGTCTCGACCAGCGCCGTCACCGTATGTTCGAGAGCCGGGAAGGAGCCACGTTGCGAGTAGTTGTTGTAGGGATCGGTGCCGCCGCCCACCACCAGTTCGCCCTTGTCCGACTGGCTCAGATAGCCATGTACCGTATTCGCCATCACCACGCAGTCGAGCACCGGCTTGATCGGTTCCGACACCAGCGCCTGCAGGCAGAGACTTTCAATTGGCAGCCTGAGGCCTGCGGTCTGCACGATGGTCGAGACGTGGCCTGCGGTGACGACCCCGATCTTCTTCGTCTTGATGAAGCCTTTCGACGTTTCGAGTCCGGCGACCTTGGCCCCGTCGCGGCGGATCGAGAGGACTTCGCAATTCTGGATGATATCGACGCCCAAGCTGTCAGCGCCCCTCGCATAGCCCCAGGCCACGGCGTCGTGACGTCCGGTACCGCCGCGCGGCTGGTAATAGGCGCCGAGGATCGGATAGCGGCAATTGGGATCGTCATTGATGATGGGAGCGATCTTCTTGACTTCTTCCGGCGTGATCATCCGGCAGTCGAGGCCGGCGAGGCGGTTGGCATGGGCGGTCCGCTTGAAGGCCCTGAATTCATGCTCGGTTTGGCACAGCATCATCACGCCGCGCGGCGAGAACATCACATTGAAATTGAGGTCGCGGGAGAGGTCTTCATAGAGCGAGCGAGCGAGCTCATAGATGGCGATCGAGGGATCCTGCAGGTAATTCGAGCGGATGATGGTGGTGTTGCGGC
>VAZZ01000310.1 GCA_005884715.1 Alphaproteobacteria bacterium
TGCTCAACCAACTGGCGATCTTCCATGGGCTGGGCGTGGTCCTGCTTGTCGGCCTGTCGCGCAAGGCCTTCACCGGGGCCCTGACGGGAGAAAAACGGGCATTTGACCGGGTCTCGGGGTCAGTGGGGGGTGCCATCCAGGCTGTCCTTAATGGCGCCCATATCCTGCGCGTTCATGACGTCAAAGCAACCAGGCAGGCGCTGGCGGTGGCGCTGGCGGCCAGCGATCCCGAAGCCAGCGGGCTTTAACTCTTCGCATGGCGATCTGGTATAAACTGGCTGGATAGGAAGAAGGAAAGCCATGTCCCGCAAATATTTCGGAACCGATGGTGTGCGCGGCATCGCCAACCGCAGCCCCATGTCGCCCGATATGGTGATGAAGATCGGCCTCGCTGCCGGCAGCGTGTATTCCCAGGGCAACCATCGCCATCGCGCCGTGATCGGCAAGGATACAAGGCTATCGGGCTATATGATCGAGCAGGCGCTGACCGCGGGCCTCCTTTCTGCTGGCGTCGATGTGTTTCTCTTCGGTCCCTTGCCGACGCCTGCCGTCGCCATGCTGACCAGGTCGCTGCGCGCCGATCTCGGCGTCATGATCTCCGCTTCGCACAATCCCTATCACGACAATGGCATCAAGCTGTTCGGGCCCGACGGTTACAAGCTGTCGGATGAACAGGAACTGGCGATCGAAAAACTGATCGACACCGCCGATGGATCGAAGCTCGCCGCCCCCCAGGACAAGCTCGGCCGCGCCAAGCGCATCGAGGACGCGCAGGCCCGCTATATCGAATTCGCCAAGCGCACCTTTCCGAAGGCGCTGAGGCTCGAGGGCCTGCGCGTCGTAATCGATACCGCCAATGGTGGCGCCTACAAGGTCGCCTCGGCCGCTCTGTGGGAACTCGGCGCCGAGATCATCCCGATCGGCAACGATCCCAATGGCTTCAACATCAACGAGAAATGCGGCTCGACGGCGCCCGAAGCGATGTGCGCCAAGGTCATTGAAACACGCGCCGATATCGGGATCGCGCTCGATGGCGACGCCGACCGCGTGGTTATCGCCGATGAACAGGGCAAGCTCATCGATGGCGATCAATTGATGGCGCTGATCGCGACGTCATGGCATCGCCAGCAGCGGCTCTCCGGCGGCGGGATCGTCGCCACCGTCATGTCCAATCTCGGCCTCGAACGCCATCTCGCCGAAATGAAGCTGACGCTGGCGCGCACCAAGGTCGGCGACCGTTATGTCGTCGAACACATGCGCCAGCACGGGTTCAATATCGGCGGCGAGCAGTCTGGCCATATCGTGATGTCGGATTTCTCGACCACCGGCGATGGGCTGGTGGCCGCCTTGCAGGTGCTGGCCGAAGTGGTGCGCACCGGAAAGCCGGTAAGCCAGGTCTGCCATGTGTTCGAGCCGGTGCCGCAAGTGCTCAAGAATGTGCGCTACGGCGAAGGCAAGCCGCTCGAAACGAAAACGGTCAAAGAGGCCATTGCCGAAGCGATGTCGAAGCTCGGCTCATCCGGGCGCCTGGTCATCCGCCCGTCGGGGACCGAGCCCCTGATCCGCGTCATGGCGGAAGGCGATGACGCCGGTCTCGTCAGCAAGATCGTCGAAGAGATATGCACGGTGATCGCCAAGGCTGCTTAGGGTGAGATAGCCCTCGTCCTGAGGCGCGAGCTCAGCGAGCCTCGAAGGACATGTTGCAGCCCTTTCAATCTATCTTGATGGATGCTTCGAGGGCCGCTGCGCGGCCAGCTCAGCATGAGGGATGCTGAGAGGCTTCGCTCTCCGCATGCGGCTCGCGGCAATGCCGGCGAGGATGAGGACGAGCCCAATTCCGACATTCGCCGTCAATGTCTCGCCGAGGATGGCGGCGCCGAGACCCAGGGCATAGACCGGCACCAGATAGTTCGAATAGGCGACGAAGCTCACGCCGGCCGAGCGCACGATGGCATAGACCAGCAAGGTAGCGATCGCCGTCGGCACGATGCCGAGGCCGATGACGCACAGAAAAGCGAGCGGCGTCGCCATGGCGAGGCCATGGGGCGCATAGAGGCCGGCGAAAATCAGTCCCATGACGCCGCCGGAAAGGCATACGGCGGCTGCCTGTTCCACCGGGCCCTGGAACGGAATGCGCCGGGCAAGCAGACTGTGCACCGCATAGCTCACGCAGGCGATGAGGATGGCGGCTTCGCCAATGAGCGCCATGCCCTGGCCTTCGAAATGCCGGAGCTTCTCAGGCCCCAGCACGATCATCAATCCGATGAAGCCGATTACGAAGCCGAGCGCCTTCATGCGGGTGAGCTTCTCGTCGGGAAGAAAAAAATGAGCAAGCAGTATGACGAAAAGCGGGATGGACCCCATGAGCACGCCGGAAAGACCGGACGAGATGAACTGGGTTCCCCACGAGATGAGAAAGAACGGAACCGCATGGCCGATGAGACCGAGGCCGGCGAACCATCCCCAGAGTCGCCTCTCTCGCGGCCACTGCCTGCGGGTCAGCGTCACGATGATGGTAAGAAAGATGCCGCCTACCGACAGGCGCAGCGCCATAACCCAGGCCGGATCGATGGACGCGACGGCAATCTTGGTCATGGCGAAGGAGGAACCCCACGTTACCACGAGCACTGCGAGCGTGATCCAGTCTCTTGTCGTCACGGAGGGATTCATAACAGCACCGTCATTAGCCCGATGGTCAGTACACGGTCAACGACATGTCCCGTCCGGACACAAAAAAGCGTGATGTTTTTGCAACGGCTTTGAACTGCCTTTTTGCTGCCCGATTCGAGCCCGGCTGTTGTCACAGGTCGCTCCTAACTAGGAACCATCACGAGGGACATGAGTTACCGGTTGGACCGGAGAGGAGAAATATCCATGAAATCTTTGAAGCTCGCTTTGCTGGCGACCGCGATGACGATGGGTGTCGCGGCCGCGGCACATGCCGCCGATGCGACGCCGCCCGTGGAAGCGACGCCGACCCCGGAACAGTACCAGGCGATGGGCTATTATCTGCGCGGCGATCTCGGCTGGTCGTTCCTCGATTGGGGCGACAGCGACAACGCCATCGATGTCGGCGGCGGTGTCGGTTATCAGTTCAACGACTATCTGCGCAGCGATCTGCGTGTCGACTGGTCGGGCGACTATGATGTCGGCGATGACGCCAGTGCCAGCCTGACGACCGTTCTCGGCAATTTGTATTTCGACTGGAAGAACGATTCGGTGTTCACGCCCTATGTCGGCGCCGGCGTCGGTTATGGCTGGGTCGATGCCGATCACGGCGGCAGCGATGATGGCTTAACCTATGCGCTCATGGCAGGTGTGTCAGTCGACATGTCGCAGAGCGTCGCACTCGACGTCGGCTATCGCTACCGCGAGCTGATGATCAGCGGCGAGGATCCGTCCGATCACTCCGCACTGGCGGGTATCCGCTTCAAGTTCTGAGGCTCGATCGAGAGACCTCGCTTGAAGGTTCGCGGCGGTGGAGAAATCCACCGCCGTTTTACTTTTGCCCTCGCTAATTTCTCAACCTCACCCTGAGGTGGCCGCGAAGCGGCCCTCGAAGGGTTTGTTGCAGCAATCTGGCTCTATCCTGATGGATGCTTCGAGGCTCCCCCGGCTCAAGGCCGGGGTCGCACCTCAGCATGAGGATGATTTAAGAGAGCTGTTGACTGCACGTCCCGTCTCAGGCATGAGCGTCGCCGGGACACCCTTCCCCACCGAAGGGCGGCCCATCTGAAAGGATGGAGCAGACATGACGACGCTCGACAAACCGGCCGTGCGGCCGGCCAATCCGCACTTCTCTTCCGGCCCGTGCGCCAAGATCCCGGGCTGGTCACCCGATCTCCTCAGCCAGGCTTTGACCGGCCGCTCGCATCGCTCGAGCGAAGGCAAGGCGCGCCTCAAACAGGCGATCACGCTCACCCGCGAAATCCTCGAAGTGCCGGCGAGCCATCTGGTCGGCATCGTGCCCGCATCCGATACCGGTGCGGTCGAAATGGCGCTGTGGTCGCTGCTCGGCAGCCGCGGCGTCGATCTCCTTGCCTGGGAGAGTTTCGGCGAAGGCTGGGTGAGCGATGCGGTCAAGCAGCTCAAGCTCAAGGACGCGCGTGTCCTAAAGGCGGCCTATGGCGAACTGCCCGATCTGGAAAGCATCGATTTCAGCCATGACGTCGTCTTCACCTGGAACGGCACGACGTCGGGCGTCTGCGTGCCCGATGCCGAGTGGATCCCGGCCGAGCGGCAAGGGCTCACCATCTGCGATGCGACCTCTGCCGCCTTCGCACAAGACCTCGATTTCGCCAAGCTCGATGTCACCACCTTCTCGTGGCAGAAAGTGCTGGGCGGTGAAGGCGCCCATGGCGTCATCATCCTCGGGCCCAGGGCGGTCGCGCGGCTCGAGAGCTACGTTCCATCCTGGCCGTTGCCGAAGATCTTCCGCATGACGCAGGGCGGCAAGCTCATCCAGGGCATCTTCGCCGGCGAGACCATCAACACGCCCTCGATGCTGTGCGTCGAGGATTATCTGGTGGCGCTCAATTGGGCGCGCGGCATCGGCGGCCTCAAGGTCCTGCGCGAGCGCGCCAACGCCAATGCCCTCGTCATCGACCAGTGGATATCGCAGCGTTATTTCGCTCATCATCTGGCGAAGGAGAAAAGGACGCGCTCCAACACATCCGTGTGCCTCACCCTTGATGGCGGCGAACAGGTGCCGAAGGCGATGGTGAAGCTCCTCGAATCAGAGCGCGCCGCCTTCGATATCGGCGCCTATCGCGATGCGCCGCCGGGCTTGCGCATCTGGTGCGGCGCCACTGTCGAAACCTCCGATGTCGAGGCGCTGATCCCCTGGCTCGACTGGGCCTATGCGGAAGCGACGCGCTAAACCCTTCAACCCGATTTCATATTTCCGGAGTCTTCCATGAGACCCCGTGTTCTCGTCTCCGACAAACTCTCCGAAGCCTCGGTGCAGATCTTCCGCGACCGCGGCATCGATGTCGACTACAAGCCCGATCTCGGCAAGGACAAGGATGCGC
>VAZZ01000312.1 GCA_005884715.1 Alphaproteobacteria bacterium
AGGGCGGGCATGCCTTTGTCGGCCTGTCGAAACCCCGCTACAAGCGCTTCGAAGGGCTCAAGCTCGATGAAAGGCTGAAGGCGACCGATTCCGAGCCCTGGTGCGGGGTGCAGGTGATCGACCTCAAGACCGGCACCTGCCTCCAATGGTTTCGCGTCGATGGCGCGGTGGCGGAAATCTTCGATGTTGCATTATTGCCCGGCGTCGCCTGTCCGATGGCGCTGGGCTTCGCCTCGAACGAAATCAAGGCCCTGATCACCCATGATCCCCTGAAACCGGAAGGAACTTAAATACCTCGCCCAGTCAGGTTATTGGGATGGTTGTCCTTCATTGGCAAGGAATGCCTGCAACCGGTTGAATTTTGATCATTCGAAAATTCCCTGCTCCCGCCAAAAAATTCCCTGCTCGCGCCAAAAAAATTCCCTTCTTTGCAGTGCACAAAATCCGCCGTTAAGCCATTGTTATAAACAGGATTTATCCGAAAAAAGACTCGAACAGGCAGGTCAAAAAGTAGCTATCGCTAAATATCCTAGGAAATGATGCTAGGCTCACCGAACATCGGCGGCGAGCTACTGAAGGGGCCTTCACGACCAATCTCAAGAAGATGCCAGTCGCCGCGCCAACATGACTTCGCTTCTCCCAAAGGCTCGGGCTATGTTTGCCTGATATTCGAACGCTTGTGTGCTGAAGGCCAGATCACTAATTTTTTTTCACTATTTTAATGGCTCGGACCCTTATCGCCGCTTCACGCCCGGCAGCACGCAGAGCATCTCGAAGAGCAGATTGGCGCCGGTCAGGGCCGTGTTGCCGCTCGGATCATAGGGCGGTGATACCTCGACCAGATCGCAGCCGACGAGATTGAGGCCATGGCAGCCGCGAATGATCTCGATGCCCTGGATCGTGGTGAGACCGCCGATCTCGGGCGTGCCGGTGCCGGGCGCGAATGCCGGATCCAGGCTGTCGATGTCGAAGCTCAGATAGACCGGCCCCTTACCCATATGCTGGCGTACTTCGTCCATCAGCGGCGTCAATGACTTGTGCCAGCACTCCTCGGCCTCGACGACGCGGAAACCCTGCTGGCGCGGCCAGTCGAAATCATCGGCGGCGTAACCCGTGGCGCGAAGGCCGATCTGGATGCAGCGCTTGGTGTCGAGCAGCTTGTCCTCGACGGCGCGGCGGAACGGCGTGCCGTGTGCTATCTTCTCGCCAAACATGGTTTCATTGATGTCGGCATGGGCATCGACATGGATGAGGCCGACGGGCCCGTATTTCTCGGCCATGGCTGTGAGGATCGGATAGGTCAGCGTGTGGTCGCCGCCCAGCGTCAAAGGCCTGCAGCCCTTGGCGATGATGGAACGATAGGCGCCGGTGATGATGTCCATGCATTTGGGCAGGTTGAAGGTGTCGATCGCCACATCACCGATATCGGCGACCATAAGGCTGTCAAAGGGGGCGGCGCGCGTCGCCATGTTATAGGGGCGGATGAGGCAGGATTCGGCCCTGATCTGGCGCGGGCCATAGCGCGTGCCGGCGCGGTTCGAGGCGCCGATGTCCATCGGGATGCCGACGAAACAGGCATCGAGCCCTTCGGTGCCCGTCTGCGTCGGCAGACGCATCATGGTCGCCGGGCCGCCGAAACGCGGCATCTGATTGCCGCCCAAAGGCTGGTTCAAAACTCGTGTCACGATCGCACCTCGCCAGCGTTATTTTGGGCCACAGGTGGCACGGTGCCCAGCGTTAAGCAAGTGGTCGCTCCGAGGGCAGTTCGTCGCTCAAATCATGCACTTAGACTTTCGGTCACCCCGGTTGAAACTTGCGCGATAATCCTATTTGCTGCTTGCCGGGAGGAATGGCGATGGCCAAGCTTACACAAAGCTATGTGCATGGAGTCAGCGCAACGGCGCTGATCGGCCAGACGGTTGGCACATTCTTCGATGAAGCGGCAAAACGCTGGGCCACAAGCGATGCGCTGATCGTGCGCCATCAAGGGGTGCGTTGGTCCTACGCCGAACTCCAGCGCAAGGTCGATGAATTCGCCGCCGGTCTCCTGGCGCTTGGGCTCAAGCCCGGCGATCGTGTCGGCATCTGGTCGCCCAACAATGCCGAATGGGTGATCACCCAGTTCGCCACCGCCAAAGCCGGGTTGATCCTGGTCAATATCAATCCGGCCTATCGCCTGGCCGAGGCCGACTACGCGCTCAACAAGGTCGAATGCAAGGCGCTCGTCACCGCGAGCCAGTTCAAGACCAGCGATTATGTCGGCATGCTGAACCAGCTTCTCGCCGAGAAGCGCCTGCCGCATCTCAAGACGATCATCCGCCACAAGCAGCTTGCGGATATCGCCGCCCGGCTTCAGTTCGATGATCCGATCAATATCCAGTTCACCAGCGGCACCACCGGCTACCCCAAGGGCGCCACGCTCACCCATCACAATATCCTGAACAACGGCTTCTTTATCGGCGAGACGATGAAGCTGACCGAGAAGGACCGCATC
>VAZZ01000308.1 GCA_005884715.1 Alphaproteobacteria bacterium
GATCTGGAGATAGAAGAGGCGGCCGATATTGAAATACATGTAGTTCCAATAGAGGCGAAAATAGTTGTGGCGCACCGCCCCGAATAATTCGCGAAGTGTGGGTGGCTGGGCGCGGGCAGGATTGTCTTCGCCAAAGACGAGTTCCTTGCGATAGGCGGCCTCGACGCGCTGGTTGCGGAAATTAAGTCCCGGCAGCTTGATGCCGATCAAGGCGACGAAGCCGGTGCCGAAGGCCGACCACACAAGTGCTACGACGACAAGCGCATGCGGGACGTATCCGACAAGCGGCAGCTCCGCCACGCTGTTCGAATACACCATCAGGACGGGAAGGAAGGCGACCAGCGTCATGACGCTTTCGATGAGCTTCACGCCGAGATCCTCCATCGTCGTCGAGAATCGCATCGTGTCTTCCTGCACGCGTTGCGAGGCGCCTTCGATCGTCCTCAGTCTCACCCAATTGGCGGTATAGTAGCCATTCATCGCGGTGCGCCATCTGAAGATATAATGGCTGGCGAAGAAAATCGTGAGAACTTCCACCGTCACCGAGACCAGCGCGATCTTCATGAAGCTCGCAAGCTCGTCATAAAATTGGAAGGACGTTGCCGATCCAGGCGTGGCGAGCGCTGTCTGAATGAGGTCGTAGAACGGACCATACCAGCTGTTGATCGCCACGTCCGTCTGTACCTGAAAATAGGTGCTGAAAATGATGAGCGCGGTGCCGAGGATCGACCATCTGGACCACGGATGGGGAGAGTAAATCATCCAGAAGGCGGCGAAGACCGTGACCATGAACGCGTAATAGATATAGAACCAGATGAATTGCCGCGACAGGAACACGCTGACGCTCGCCGGGTCCACCGTCTCGGGCGTTGCGGGCAGGATGCCGAGCGAGAGCCCGATTTCGCTGCCGAACCGGTACCATAGTGCTATGGCAAACAAGGTCCAGGCGAGCACCGACCAGAAGAGCAGCCGGGGCTGCGGGAAGAAGGAGACGAACATCAGGGGGTCCTTTCGCGGCAATGCCCTGAAGTAGAGGACGGCGCGCGCGTTGAAACAAGGGCCCCGGGAATTACAATGTTTTAAGAGCGTCACCCCGGCGAAAGCCGGGGCCCCCTAAATTGGTGAAGCGCGAGCAGCGCTTCCCGCGTTGCGCTTATTCAGGGGGTCCCGGCTTGCGCCGGGATGACGTTCTTTCGCCGGGATGACGTTCTTTCGCCGGGATGACGGATATTGGGATAGTGCAGATACTAAGTCGACTGCTCCATCGGCACTTCGTGTTCGATGGGCGCCAGCGCCTCGCCGCCGATCATCGCTTCGAAACCCCTGAGCCGCTTGTAGATCGACTGCAATTCGACGATCGTCGCCCACGAATTGACCAGATACTGGAAGGACGAGCTCACCTGGCTGAAGACATTGAGGATCTGGCTCATCAGGCCGAGCGTGATCTTGCCCGCGACGATCGAAGGGACCAGCACGAAGAAGCCGAACACATTGTCGACCTGCAGGTAGAAGATGCGCCCGATATTGAAATAGGTGTAGTGCAGATAGAGGCGGAAATAATTGTCGCGCACCGCCTTGAACAGCTCCCGAAGCGTCGGCGGTTGCGCGCGGTCGGCATGTTCCTCGCCGAAGACGAGTTCCTTGCGATAGGCGGCCTCGACCCGCTGGATGCGGAAATTGATCCCCGGCAGCTTCATGCCGAGCACAGCGAGGAAGCCGGTACCGAAGGCCGACCACAAAATGGCGGCGACGACCAGCGCATGGGGGACAGTTCCGATGAACGGCAGCTCGGTGACGGTGTTCGAATACAGCACCAGCAACGGCAGGAAGGCGATCAGCGTCATGATGCTGCCGACGAGGCTCACGCCCAGATCCTCCATGGTCGAGGAGAAGCGCATCGTGTCTTCCTGCACGCGCTGCGAGGCGCCCTCGATCCGCCTCAGCCTCTGCCAGTGGCCGAGATAATAGGCGTTCATCGCGGTGCGCCAGCGGAAAATATAGTGGCTGACGAAGAAGCGGGTGAGGACGCCGACCGCCACGCTGGCCAGCGCAAGTTTGAGAAAGCCCATGAGCCCCTCGTAGAATTGCAGCACCGTCGTCGGCGCCGTCTTGGCCAGAGCCACCTGGACGAGGTCATAAAAGGGGCCATACCAGTTGTTGATGGCGACACTCACCTGCACCTGGAAATAGGTTATGAAAATGATGAGGGCGGTGCCCAGGATCGACCATCTGGCCCAGGGATGGGGAGCGTAAATCATCCAGAAGCCGGCGAAGACCGCGACCACGAAGGCGTAATAGATGTAGTACCAGATGAATTGCCGCGACAGGAACACGCTGACGCTCGCTGCATCGACCGTCTCAGGCGTAGCGGGCAGGATGCCGAGCGAGAGCCCGATTTCGCTGCCGAACCGGTACCATAGGGCGACGGCAAACAGGGTCCATACGAGCACTGACCAGAAGAACAGCCGGGGCTGCGGGAAGAAGGAGACGAACATCAGTGGGAGTTCCTTTCGCCGTGATTACCTTGAGTAAGACGGTGCGTGGGCTGAAATCAAGAGCCCGGGAATTACAATCTTTTAAAGCCCGGGGCGCTGATGAAGTCGGTTAAGTAACATAAATGATACCGGGCGCATTATGCATGGCACATCTTCGCCTTCGGAAAACCTGACATCGCGTCTGAATTTTTTCGACCTGCGCGGGGGTCTCTGCCATCTCTTCAATTTTGTTCAGCTTTCATGGCTCACTTGTCGCTGCGCCAGGCACTTTTTTTATTTTTTCCCGGGCCGGCGTCCTGTTCCTTGAAGCAAACTTTCTGTTGTCGCTGCGGCCCCCCGACATCACCTCAAACGGGGCAGACCTGTGTCTGTTTATTGTCAATCAGGAGGACAAGGCTATGCGTA
>VAZZ01000309.1 GCA_005884715.1 Alphaproteobacteria bacterium
TCCCAGAGCGCCGGGCTGGCGGTGCCGATGGTGTATTGCAGAAGCAACATGAAGAGGACGAAGCCAAAGAAGAACACGATCTGGAACAGGGCAATGAAAAACAAAGGCAGAATGTTGGCTTGCGTCACAGACCAGGCGTCCTTCAGGAGGAAATCACGCCGGCCGAGCGCGATGGCGGGAAGCTTGACGCTCAACCGCAAGGACAGGACGCCGGCGATCGGCAAGATGATCAACGCGATCAAAACGACCGAGAACTCGGCTGCGTTGGTGGAGGCGGCAAGGATGGAGAGGGGCAACATGACGAGGAGGCAGGCCCCGACCAGAATGAGGAGGATCAGCAGAAGGTTGCCGAAATAGCGCCAGGTCTTGTCGTCGAGGCGGAAAACTTCACGGCCCTTCGGCATTTCATCGAGAAGGATATAGCGGTGCCAGTTGACCGCAATCGATGCGAAAGCGACAAGGCTGATCAGCGCGAGGACGAGAAAGGCCAGAAAGAAGGGTGTCATGCTGCTGGTGCCGAGGGAAAAGAGGCCCGCGAAACCGAACATGGCAAAGCTCAGTGGAATGAGGACCGCATACCAGGGCCAGCTGATCCGGAAGGCATAGGCGATGTTGTTGCGCACGCTGTTCACGGCATGCCGGATGCAGGTTCCGGCGGGAAGCTGGCGGGTCATATGGTCTCTCCCTCGGCTTTGGCCTTAAGAAAGCCCGAACTCGCCGTCAAGCGGCATGACAAAGCTGCTGGCTTGCCCTTTCAACCGTGCTAATCGACAGACCATGAGCAAGATCAAAACCCTGAGTCGCCTTGTTGCGCTTCTGCTGGCAGGGGCAGGGCTTCTCCTCACCGGTGCCGAGGCCCGGGCCGCCAGCAATTATGCGCAATATGCCCGCGCGGTCCTGGCAAGCCTGCCCGAGAACAGCGGGGCGAGGCCCGATCTCGAAGCCTATCTCGATCGGCTGGCGTCGTCCTACCGCAAGTCGAACGGGCGCAAGGGCCTCATCGCCAGCGACATGATGCACGAGGCCGCGCGGGCGCAAGCGGCCGACATGATGTTCGCCGGCGGTTCCGGACACACCTCGCGCCAAGGCCATTCGTTCGACCAGCGCTTCGCCGCCTATGCCGAGGCAACCCTGCTCTACCGGGCGCGGGGCGAGAATGCGGCGAGCGAGCGCCAAAAAGGTCCGGTGGATGAGGCCAAGGCCAAGGCGCTGTTCCAATTATGGCTCGAGAGCGGCGGCCACCGGCGCAATCTGATGAAGCGGGATTATGAGTTCGTGTCGACCGGCGTCATCCAGCGCGGAGATGAATTATGGGCGGTACAGATCTTCTGGTCGAAGCCGATACCGCCCAACAGCAATCCGCTGGTATCAGGGTTCGGGATTCAGTAATCAGGGATCAGGACGTCCTGATCCCTGACACCTGATATCCGATATCTGTTAAGCTCGGGCCTCGGCGGCGATCGCGGGCTTCGGCGCCAGCGCCTTCTGGGCGGCGTTCTTCACCGCCTTCTGCACCTTCTCGAAGGCCCTGACCTCGATCTGGCGGATGCGCTCGCGCGATACGCCGAATTCCTGGCTCAGATCCTCGAGCGTCGCCGGGTCTTCCTGAATGCGGCGCGCTTCGAAGACGCGGCGCTCACGGTCGGTGAGCTTGTCCATCGCTTCGTTCAGAAGGTCGAGACGCATTCTCTTCTCTTCGCTTTCGACCAGCATGTCTTCCTGCGTGTCGGTGTCATCGACGAGCCAGTCCTGCCATTCGCCTTCCGATTCGGCGCGAACGGGTGCGTTCAGCGAAGCATCGCTCGAGAGCCTG